>NZ_JBQAHZ010000015.1:0-134603 GCF_051917185.1 Bacillus cereus group sp. MYBK108-1 | reverse complement strand
GCAATCACCGTTTTTCCTTGCCCCCTTATGGGCGCACGAAATCACCATAACAATATGGATACCTAAAATTATTTTTATTTCCACCACAAGTATACATCGCTGGATTTTGATCAACTTTCATCTTAGAAAACTTTTTGGCTGAATCCTCCGAGTGTTGTTTAACTTCTTGACTAGCAACAAAATCAATATAACCTGGCCCCATATTATAGCTTTGAATAATTGTATCCATGCTAACATCCTTGTCCGTTCCATATTTGTACATTTTAGCAAAGTGTTTTACCCCTTGTTCAATGCTCAAGCTTGTCTCTTGAATTTCATTTGGCTTTAATCCAAGTGATTCAGATGACTGCATAGGATCGTTTCCCTCACCTCTACTCTCTTGATACATAATTCCTAATAAAATTGGTGTTTTCTCTCCTAAATTATATTTTTCTAATTCTTTTTTTAAGGTAGACTCATATTGCAATACACGTTTTTCGGTGGCTTGCGCTTTATTTTGTTGAATATTGGTTTTATGATTAAAATATAGCATTCCAAGTATTATTACTAAGCCTAAAATACTAATAAGGAACACTTTTATAATTTGTTTTTTACTTGTATCCTTCATATATTCCTCCTCGTATAAAAAATTTAATTTTTCAAAGGTAATTGGTTATTTACAAACTATGTAATGAACATCTATCTCCCGCCCTTTTTAGACTCAAACATCAATACTTTAAGGTTTTAAGTTTAATATAAAAATTTAAAGATAAGGTAAAGATAAGATAAAGATAAAATAAAGGGTATTTTTTAGCGTACTTTAAAAGATATTGCTACAAAGGGATATATGGGACAACTTGTTGATATGAATGGATTTAGTGATAATTGAAAGGTTATTGTACAAGTTATTAATTATGGAGACATCATTCCAGAAGATTTAATCCATCTTTTCAATATGCTTTATATAAAAACCACAACATAACATATAATAAAAAACGGCGAACCCTCCACCTAGGAGAATCCACCATCACAAATAACTGATTATTTCACACCTAGTTTTTTTGCTTTCTTAGGGATCCCGTCTTCCAGCACTTCCTCTCAAGCTGTTACACCTGGAATATAATGTGATTGCATTTGAAACAGGGCTTTGGGAAGCAGCAGCTGTTCAGCAAAATTTTGATAACTCAACCGCTACAGAAGCGATGAAACAATCCTTATACTCTGTATGGAAAACTGAGGAACTTGAACAATTATTTACCTATATGAAAGAACAAAAAGAAAAAGGAAAGCCACTCACATTAGCTGGTTTTGATATGAATTTGTTTTATAGATCTTCATTCCGCTCTTATGCAAAAGAATGGTTGCAAAAAGTAAATCCTGAAGTAAAGAGTGAATTTGATACAGCAGTGTCAGAGTTGATTGAACTGGATAGGTATTACAATAAAAATAAAACATATCCCTATGATCGGTTTAAAGCGGAATTCTTCTTGAATGCCGATTCCAATCACTTGATACAATTTCCTGCACTGACTCGGAAACAATATATTTGGAATGTCTAATGATTCAATTTCATGAAAAGAATGACGGAATCTCACATCCATTGCAAATACCATCACACCAACTCCCAGCTATACGTAAAACACAATTAGTATACCGATGAGATCTATGTTGCGTGCAGAAATCCCCGTTTTCTCCCCAGACTTATCTACAAGAATAAAAAAGGAATCACAAGATATGTTCCCTTTTCACTATTTGTTTTCTACACTTTTAATTCCAATATTTCTAGATGCTGAATAGATCCGCCCCCTGGCAGGTAGACATCTTCCTCCTTCAGCAGGTATACGGAACTTTCCGTTTCTACTAGTGATGGAAGATTGCGCACGACAAATAATAATACTTTTCCCCTATTGCCCAAATGACGTGGGGTATGCATGGAAATCGTAAGGTTGTTTATGCATGTAATTGTTCCTGTTCTTAAACATTTTCGGGTATCTATTTTTATTATGTTTTGCTTTTGTAGTATTTCTTATTTTTATTGTTTGATTGTTATGACTGGCATTTGCTCGTTTTCGGAAATTTCACTGTAACCAAAATAAAGTAGAAAAAACAATAAAATAATTGTCCAAATAAATATAAACACTTTATAACTATACTTCATATGAAAAACCTCATTTTCCCTATATAAGTGAATGTACATACACCCTATAAATCTAATTACATAAATTATCGGATGTTTTAGTAGTAGAGAATCATTAAGTATTAGGAATTGTTATTCATAAACATATCCAAGAATTCTTCAAAAAAATATCATCTAGGCATTTTAACATTTCATCAAAATGCACAGATGATATTTTGTACGTTTAGCTTGGTAATGCTTTTTATGTAATGAATTCTTATCTCTATTTCGCCTTAATGTTTATATGTACAAGAGTCTGTGTAGCAATTAGACTGTACTTTAAATATGTACTCAATTGTGTGTGGGAAAGGAAGCACATTTTATTTAAAGTGGTTACTTTAAAGCCCTTAATTAGTTGGTAGTCTTCTTCATTCAGACAAAAAGGAAATTTAAAGTGTGCACGTACTTTCAACTCAGACTTTTTACTACACACACTCCTATACACATAACAATATTTATAGTTTTTGTAACATTACGGAAATAACAAGAAATAATACCGAAACATTTATGATATATTGTAACAAATTAGTAATATTACTGTAACATAACGTGTATAATCGCACAATACTTTTTAACTGAAAATCAATAAATTTATGTAAGTACCCATAACATATTACATATTGTTTGTGAAACCTTTTAATGAACAAGTATAAGTGGATGGCGGGAATTGAACCCACATCAGAGGTTCTGGAGGCCCCTGTTTTACCCTTAAATTATACCCCCTCGTGGTCGGAATGACAGGACTTGAACCCGCACATTCAACGGCTACTAGATCCACAATCTAGCAAGTCTAGCATTTCGCCACAAACTCCATAAAAATAGAAAAAGACCACCGAATGTACTCGATTGTCTTTTTGCCATGCATATCTGCACAAGAAGTGTATACTTCAAACCCTTTAATATTTTTATACTTATAAAACTCTAAAAACTATTTGATAATCTTTTAGAATCTAACTTTCTTTTAATACTATTTGCTATTTCTTCAATATTTTCATTTAGAAAGAAATGATTACCTTCAAAAGAATGAAAAGTACACGTTTTACTTGTGTATCGTTCCCATTTTATTACTTGATCATATGTAGTAAATTCATCATTTTCCCCATTAAATATAAGAAAATCAATATCACATGGTTGTGTATTTTTGTCATGAATATACGTCTCAACGATTTTAAAATCTGCTCTTAGAATAGGGAGAAAGATCTCCATTAATTCTTCTGATTGCAGTACCCCAGATGGTGTACCTCCCATTGCAATAACTTCTCTTTTAAATTGCTCATTAGAAAGATTATGTCGGATATTTCTTATTTTACTATTTGGATGATTTCTACCGGACAAAACAAGAAATTCAGGCGATACGTTTTTAGAATCTTTTATTTTTCTGGCTACTTCATAGGCGATCAAACTTCCCATGCTATGCCCGAATAGAATGTAGGGCGAATCATCTATCTGCATAACTATTTTATTGTAGACATCATTTACTGCCTCTTCCATACTTTGGTACAAGTTTTCTTCAATTCTATATCCTCTACCAGCTAACTCTACCGGGACTACCTCAATATATGGATTAAAGTGATTTTTCCATTTTGCGTAACTAAACGCAGATCCCCCAGCATGTGGAAAGCAAAAAAGTTTAGTCTTCTGCATTGATTTTCTCCTTACTTTCAAATTTGTATATAGTTTGGCAAATTGTATAAATGTCTTTAATTATTATCTCTTGAGGAAATTCATCTCTTGTTGCACAAGCAGATAACTTATAATTTGGATCAATGTTATATTGTTTAAAGTAAAAGTTTTTAGGTATATGCTTGTATGAAATTGAAGTTCGTGATTCTTTTTTTATAGAGAATGAATTTAATGGGGTATAAAGCCCTTTTCCAATCGTTTTTATATAGCTTTCTTTTAATGTCCATAAATCATAAAAATAATTAATTTGTTCATCAGAATTCATATTAGATATATCATAAAATTCTTCCGCTGAAAAAAATTCTTTTGCTAATTTAAAAGCCTCTATTTCTGAAACTTTTTCTATATCAATACCCACATTAAAATTAGCAGTAGTACAAACCACCCATTCTCCTGAATGAGACACATTAAAATGAAAGTCAGAAAAGTTTTCAAAAAAAGGTTTTCCATACTCATTATATATAAATCTAATTTCTTCATTATTAATTTTATACTTTTGGCAGATTAGAGATCGGATTAGTAAATCCCCTATCAGGGTCCTATTAATGTCGCATGAATTTAATAATCGCTTCATTCGCTCTTTCTTCCCATTTGAAACCAAGTTACTAAGTTTCTTAAACAAATGACTTTCAATATTCTTTGGTATTTTCACAGCGTGAATTTGTATGATAAATCACGTCCTTTTTTAAAAGATGGCTTCATATATGAACGTTACAGAAACTCAAATTAACTTTATTAAATTGCATATACAATAGAAAAGGTGCATATTTACATATCAATGAAAATATGCACCTTCCCTCAGTAATATCATCAGGCATTCGCTTCTATTACAAAGATTTCTATGTCTCTACCAATTACTTTTTACATTATCCCCTTAAAAAGTAATGCTCTTAATATATTCATTATTCCCTACACTTGATATGCAGGTATTGGTCTCCCCTTTTCGTTCATTGCTTTGCATCTTTTATACTCTCTACTTTTCCGTTAATAAAATGGACTTCTCTTTTATTCCTTCAAATTCATTTAGTAGATACATAGCTATTTTTTCAACTGCAGGTGAATCTACTATTTCCTCATGTGATCCAGGGACTGAATACCTATTTACTCTACCTTTTAATAAAGGTCCCCAATCTGTAAACAACTCTTTTCCTTCCTCAGCACTAAAGTAGAGAACTTCTCCAGAGTATGGTATTAAATCATGCTCTGCCATTAAGTTCAGGCATTTCCTATGAGCATTGATAACTTGCTTCAAATTCATAAGATCTGCATCAGGCGGGAGTACTCCCTCCATAATTAATCGCTCCACAAGCATATCTTGTTTATGGATGAGGCCTTCTTCCTGCTCAGTAAAATCTCTAGGAATGAAATGCTCATATATATATGAGAGCATTTCTTCTCTTGTTTTATAGTCCTGCTCTGAAGGTACTTTAGTATCCATTAGTATCAACAACTCAACTTCCTCACCTTGATTCTTTAGTACAGTTGCGATTTTATAAGCAATTGCACCGCCTAAAGACCATCCTCCAAGACGATATGGACCTTCTGGCTGAACACGTTTGATTTCTTCGATGTAAAGTTGAATTACTTCCGGCAAAGTTAACTCGTCAATTTCTTTCTTTTCTATAAGAGGATTCTGTAAACCATAAAATGAACAATGGTTCTTAAGCAATCTTGCTAGTTGAATGTAACAGAATACATTCCCCATAAACGGATGAACGCAGAAGAAAGGTCTTTTCTCTGATTCTTGTAGTGGAACCAGCGCTGATACAGATTTTGTCATATCATGCTTATCACGAATAAGGCATGCGATTCCTTCCACTGTTGGATTCTTAATCAATGTAGACACCTTAATCTCTTTTCCAAACTTCTCCTTAATTTTTGAAATCAATTTAATTACAAGGAGAGAATGTCCCCCTCTATTAAAGAAATCATCATTTACATAGACATCTTCTATCTGTAACACATCCTGCCAGATTTTAATCAACTGATATTCAATTTCATCCCTTGGAATGATTGGTGTAGACAAATTATTTTCTCTTTGAATTGTTAAACTGTTCAATGCCTTTCGATCAACTTTTCCATTCGGTGTAAGAGGAATCTTGTCTACCTTTATAAAGTGTGCGGGAACCATATAATTCGGTACTTGTGTCTTGAGATATTCACGCCAGTCATGCATACTTCCATCTCCAACTACATAAGCAACCAATCTCTGCTCTCCTAATTTATCCTCTGTTACCAAAACTACTGCTTCTTTTACCAATGGATGCCTCTCTATACTCGCTTCAATCTCTTCAAGTTCAATACGAAAGCCCCTAATTTTCACTTGATTATCAATTCTTCTCAAGTAATCTAAATTACCATCAGGTAAATAACGAACCAAATCTCCCGTACGATATAAACGCTCTTCTTCATTAAATGGATGACGGATGAATCGCTCTGTTGTTAATTCTGGACGATTCAAGTATCCTCGCGCTATACCTGCACCACCAATATATAGCTCACCTGTTACACCAACTGGAACAGGTAACAAATTTTTATCTAATACATAAGTTTGAACGTTCGGCAACGGACGTCCAATTGTAACTCTCTTACTATCTGTTTCGATATGATAACAAGTTGCATCAACCGTACATTCTGTAGGACCGTATACGTTATAAAAATCAATTTTTTCAGTCTCTACTAGCTGTTTCCATAATGACGGCATGATTGCTTCACCACCGACTAATATCTTACTTGGCACATGAACATCAGCACTTGTTTCTAGTAATCCTCCATCTATAAGTAATTGAAGTAATGAAGGTGTCATATCAAACATTTCCAATTTATTCTCCCTAATATAAGACACAAATCGTTCCGGATTAGTGCGAACTTCACTTGGGATAATATATAAACTTGAACCATACAGCAGCATTTGTAATTGCTGAATAGATACATCAAAGGCAATTGACGCATTCAAACCGACGCGCATATTACTAGGTATCTCATGTGAGAAAACTTCTTTTTGTAAACCATATGATAGGTTTATTACAGAATGGTGCTGTACTAAAGCCCCCTTTGGATTCCCTGTCGAACCAGAAGTATAGATAACATACGCTAAGTTTTCCCCTGTTACCTCACATATTGGTGAAAGTTTGCTTTCTTGAGAAAGCATTGCTTGGTCCCTATCTAGGCAAACTGTCTTGATGTCTTTAGGTATCCATCCTAGTAATACCTCATTTGTAACTAACACTCTAATTCCCGTGTCTTCTAAAATATATTGCAGGCGGCTTTCCGGATTCGATGGATCTAATGGAACATAGGCTGCTCCAGCCTTCCAAATTCCCATGAGACCAACAACCATCTCAACTGAACGCTCAAAGCAAAGGCCAACTAATGACTCTGTCCCAATTCCACATTTCTGTAAATGATGAGCTAATTGATTAGCTCTTTCATTCAGCTCTCGATATGTTAGTTGCTGTTTTTCATCTACCACTGCCAACGCGTCAGGCGTACGATGTACTTGCTCTTCGAATAGTTGATGGATTGCATTCTCACGTGGATAGGATATAGTATTATTATTCCATTCTTCCAATAGCTTTCTTTGTTCAGCTTCCGTAATATATACTAGCTCCGATAGATTTTGATCAATGTTTTTGAGCATTTGCATTAACACTTGGTGTAAATGACCCAGCATTCGTTCAATGGTTACTCTATTAAACTTACTACGGTCATACATTAACTTTAACGATAACTGGATTCCTGGAACTACAGCTAACCCTAATGGGTAGTGGGTTTGTTCTACCCCTTCCAATTCACCAATTTCCAGATTTTCTGAAGACTCCTCTTTCACTGGATAATTTTCAAACACATATAAACTATTGAACAGCGGTATTCCTCTAGGAACTTCACTCCACCCCTGAATCTCTGTCAAAGAAGCATACTCATATTGTCTTCTTTCTATCTCTTCCTCTTGTATCTTCTGCAACCAATCTATTAATTTTATATCATCCATCAATTGAATTCGCGTCGGTGACGTTGTAATGAAAGGACCTACGATGTTTTCAACATCAATAATCTCCGTAGAACGCCCTGAGCTTGTTACACCAAAAACAATGTCATTTTCTCCACTATATCGGCTCATGAGATATGCCCATGCACCTTGAATTACTGTACTCAAAGTAAGTTTATTGCGTTTCGCCCATCCTTGTAACGCTTGAGTCTGCTCTTCTGATAAATACGTAACCTTCTCTGTGTAACCTTTTTCTTCCTCTTTACTTTCTAAGCCCAGCAAAGTTGGCGCAGTAAAACCTTTTAGCTTCTCTCTCCAGAATTGTTCCGCCTGCTCCTTATCTTGCTCTCTTAGCCATTGGATATATTTCTTATATGGTGAGGACTTAGGTAACTTCACAGCTTCTCCATTCATTCTCTTCTGATAGACTGTAAGTAATTCATTAAATACTAATGGTAAACTCCATCCATCCAGTAAAATATGGTGATGGGTCCAAACAATCCGATATTCTTCCTCACCTTCTTGAATGACTGTTACCCGCATCAATGGTGCTTCATCAAATTGGAAGGCTTGTTTTCGATCTAATGCCAAAAAGACTTTTCTTTTTTCCTCTATCTCTTCACTTGTCATTGTACGCCAGTCTTCTTTGTTCACTTTAAATGGGATATTTTCATACACCACTTGTACAGGTTCTTCAATTTCGTCCCATACAAATGCTGTACGAAAAATTTCATGCCGCTGAATTACAGATTTCCACGCCTGCTCAAATGTAGAAATATTCATTTTTCCTCGAATCATAAAACTCAATTGCACTATATACGGTGCAACATGTTCATCCCCTTGGTCATGCAATGTGTGGAAAATCATACCTTCTTGCAAAGGTGATAGTGGATATAAATCAGTAATCTGATTGTTCTTTCCGCGATGCATTTTGTTTAGTACATTTGTCAAACCTTCTTGGCTAAGATTAGCCATTGCAAAATCCGAAATGGTCAGTGCAGATTCTCTATCTGAAAATTGAATCAATGTACTCAGTTGATATAGCATATTCTGTGCAATACTTTGAATCGTTGATTTGGCAAATTGTCCAACATTGTATACCCAAGTGAACTGAAGTTTTCCATCCGTTACAACCCCAATTACATCAATTACATGCGATCGCTTGGAACCGGCAGCATGATCTAAACGCTTAAATTCGTTCTCCGGAATAAACATTGCATCGCTAGAAAACATTTGGTCAAATTGTCCAAGATAGTTAAAACTAATAGACGGTGTATATTGGGAGCTTAATGGCTCACACATTGTTGTGTTCATGTAACGCAACACCCCATAATCAACACCCTTATTAGGAATTTTGCGAACTTGTTCTTTAACTGCTTTTAATGCTGCAATTGGCGTATTAGCATTAGTAATATTTAAATGAACTGGGTAAATACTTGTAAACCATCCCACGGTTCTCGATAAATCAACATCTTCAATAATCTCTTCTCGACCATGTCCCTCTAAATCTACGCTTAGTATCGGCTGCCCCGTACATGCTGCTGTAGCTTGTACCAATGCTGCTAATAATACTTCATTGATTTGGACACGGTGAGTGCTTAAAGTCTCTTGCAATAACATACGGGTCTCATTCTCGTTTAACACCACAGTAATTTCCTCAGTTACTGCGCTTACTGGATTACTTATAGTACCATCTACTGGCAGTATAACTACGTCTTGTTCAACCTGCTGCTCCCAGTAATGTAGCACTTCTTTTGATATTCCAGTTTGAGCGTAATGTTGTAATTTCTCCGACCATTCTTTAAAAGATGTACTCTTCATAGGTAATTGAATTTTTTGCCCTTGGACCGCTTGCGTATATGCTGTTTGCAAATCTTCCAATAAAATCCGCCAAGAAACACCATCCACGGCTAAGTGATGAATTGTCCAAAATAATCGACCAGTCTCCTCACTTTCATCAAAATACACCATTCTCATTAAAGGACCATCATGTAAATTCAATCTTTCTTGTGCAACATTAATCTCTTTTTGAATAACTTCATGCCAATCCGCTTCCGGCACTTCGTCTAATGAAATGACAGTCAGCATCAATTGTTCTTCAATTCCTTCATTCCACTGTTCCCAAGTCCCATTAGGTAAACGTTCATATCTTAAACGCAGGGCATCATGATGAAGTAGAAGGTTACGCGCTGCCTTTTCCAGTGATCCTATGTCCAATTTTTCTTTCGTTCTAAAGAATATGGATTGATTCCAATGATGTGGATTAGGATGATTTTGCGCAAAAAACCTTTGCTGAATAGGTGTAAGTATCGTCTCTCCAGTTATAATTCCTTGTTCAGCTTGTACACCTTGTTCTTCTTTGACTACTTGCGCCAACTCAGCAATCGTTTGGTGTTCAAATATTTGTTTTGGTGTTAATTGTAAACCAGCTTGCTTCGCGCGCGCGACAATCTGAATGCTAAGAATTGAATCTCCACCAATTTCAAAGAAGTTATCATTCATACCAATACGTTTTGAACCTAGCACACGTTCCCAAATGATAGAAAGCTTATGTTCACGTTCATTTCTTGGGGCCACGTATCCTTCTTGTGTTCCTTGATAATCTGGTATAGGTAACGATTTCCGATCAATCTTTCCATTTATGGTTAGCGGTAATTCTTTCATTTCGACAAAGTAGGAAGGTATCATATGGATTGGCAGCTTTGTTTTAAGATACTCTCGCCATTCTTCTAAATTGCCTTCGCCCACTACATAAGCTACCAGCCTCTTATCTCCCGACTGATTTTCCCTAACCATTACAACTGCCTCTTTTACCAAGTCATGCTCTTGTAAAGTCGACTCAATCTCCCCAAGTTCGATTCGAAATCCTCTAATCTTCACTTGATTATCCATTCTTCCTAAGTAGTCTATATTACCATCAGGAAGATATCTCACAAGATCGCCTGTTCTATATAACCTCTCGCCTTCTTTGAATGGATGAGAAATAAATCGTTCGGATGTTAACTCTGGACGATTCAAGTACCCCCTTGCTAGACCTGCTCCTCCGATATAAAGTTCCCCCATCACACCAACTGGAACTGGCAACCTATTTCTATCTAATACATAAGTTTGGATGTTAGGCAATGGACGCCCAATTGTTACTCTCTTACTATCTTTTTTGATATGATAGCATGTTGCATCAACCGTACATTCTGTAGGACCATATACATTATAAAACTGGATTTTATCAGTCTCTACTAGCTGTTCCCATAATGACGGCATAATTGCTTCACCACCAACCAGTACCTTACTTGGAACATGAACGCAATCGCACGTTTCTAACAATCCGACATCTATAAGTAATTGAAGCAATGAAGGTGTTATATCAAAGATTTCTAACTTGTTCTCCCTAATATAAGCTACAAACTGCTCCGGATCACTTCGTACTTCGCTTGGAATAATATACAAACTTGAACCATAAAGCAGCATTTGTAATTGCTGAATAGATGCATCAAAGGCAATTGACGCATTTAAACCGACATGCATGTTAGATGGTATCTCATGTTCGAAAACCTCTTTTTGTAAACCATGCGACAAGTTTATTACAGAATGATGCTGTATCAAGACACCCTTTGGGTTCCCCGTCGATCCCGAAGTATAGATAACATACGCTAGGTTTTCTCCTGTTACTTCACATTTTGGTGAAAGAATGCTTTCTTTTGAAATCATTGCCTGATCCCTATCTAGACAAATTGCCTTGACTTCTTTGGGGATCCAACCTTCTAATGACTCATTCGTAACTAATACTTGAATTTCAGTGTCCTCCAAAATATATTGTATGCGACTTTCTGGATATGATGGGTCCAATGGAACATATGCTGCTCCAGCCTTCCAGATCCCCATAATACTAACAATCATCTCAACTGAACGCTCAAAGCAAATTCCAACCAATGATTCAGTCCCAATCCCACATTGCTGAAGATAGTGGGCCAATTGATTAGCTTTTTCATTCAGCTCTCGATATGTTAACTGCTGTTTTTCATCTACCACTGCTACCGCATCAGGTGTACGATTTACTTGCTCTTCAAACAACTGATGAATCGTACTTTCCCGTAGATATGCTACAGCATTATTATTCCACTCTTCCAACTGTTTTTGCTGTAATCCTGATAATATAGGCAACTTAGCTAATGATTTATCAGGATTCTCCACGATTACATTCAACCAGTTTCCAAAATGTTCAGCCATGGATTCAATAGTTAAGCTGTCAAATAAATCAGTTCTATAAACAAAAGTAAGTAATAAACCCTCTTCCACTTCTGCAGCTGTTAAACTTAAATCAAACTTAGCGATTGGAGCATTACTTTCCATTACTTCTATATTTCTTCCATGTAGTTCTGGTAGCTTCTGTCCCGTATTTTGCAAAGTAAACATGGTTTGGAAAATCGGAGAATGGCTTGTATTTCGTTCAGGTTGAATAACCTCTACAATTTTCTCAAACGGAACATCTTGATACTCATACGCCTTCAATGCTTTTATCCGTATTTGAGATAACAACTCTTGAAATGCCGGTGCATTACTTAAATCAGCTCGATAAACCAAGGTGTTGACAAAGAAACCAATTAGCCCCTCAATTTCTCGATAATTTCGATTTGCAATTGGGCTGCCAACAATAATATCCGTTTGTCCCGTATAACGAGCAAGGAAACTTTGATACGATGCCAATAAGGTCATGAAAAGTGTGGCCCCTTCTTGACGACTTAGTTCGTTTAATTTATCCAGTAATGAGCGTGACAACAAAACATTATGAGTTAATCCATGATGGGTTTGCACTGGCGGACGCGGACGATCCATTGGCAACATTAAGACTGGTAACTCACCAGATAATTCTTCCTTCCAATATGCAAGTTGTTGATATAGTACTTCATCTTTCAACCATTCTCTTTGCCACTGAGCAAAATCGGCATATTGAACTGGTAGTGGTTCCAGCTCTGCTTGTTTTTCACCAATCGCATTCTCATAAAATGCCATCCATTCTTGAAGTAAGATTTCCATCGACCATCCATCTGAGATAATATGATGCATATTACACAGAAGAACCCATTCTTCTTCTGAAATTCTTATGAGTTTCCCACGGAACAATGGCCCTTGTTCTAAATCAAATGGAGATTCGACTTCAGTTTGAATCCATTGCTCCAACTTTCTTTCTCGCTCCTCTAATGAAAGCTTAGTTAAATCCATTTGGAGAAGCGGACGGAAAACGTACGGTTGAATCTGCTGCACAGGATAGCCATCCTCTTCATAAAATACAGTCCGCAAAGATTCGTGACGCTCTATCAACTGATTCCATCCCAACTCCAATGCTTCAGGTAACCAATTCCCTGTAAGGCGGCATGCCATTGGCATATTATAAAGTGCACTATTAGGTGCAAATTGATCAATAAACCATAAGCGCTGTTGGGCATAAGATAGTGGAATATTATTTCCGCGTTCCATCGGCACCAATGGTGGAATTTCTCGTTTTTCGCTCCCCTTACGTAACTGATCTATTCGTTTCGATAATGCCTCGACCGTTGAATATTCGAACAGTTCACGTACCGGTAATTTGATTTGAAAGACTTCCTGTAAGCGTGAGACCACTTGTGTAGCAAGTAGAGAGTGACCACCAAGCTCAAAGAAAGAATCCTGAACACCAATTTCTTTTATTCCTAGCACTTGACTCCACACTGAAGCGATAAGTTCTTCCAGCGGAGTTCGTGGGTATACAGTACTTTCGACGGATTGTTCACTAAGTATAGGCAATGCCTTCAAATCAAGTTTTCCATTCGGTGTAAGTGGTAAAAATTCCATCTCAATAAAGTTTGTTGGAACCATGTAATTAGGTAAATGTGTTTGTAGATGTTCTCGCCATTCATGGACACTTCCTTCACCAACTACATAAGCTACTAATCTCTTGTTACCTTGATTATCCTCTCGTACCAATACAACTGCTTCCTTCACAGAAGAATGTGCCTGCAAAACAGCTTCTATTTCTCCCAATTCAATCCGGAAACCACGAATTTTCACTTGGTCATCTATACGTCCATGGAACTGGAGATTACCATCAGAAAGATAACTTGCTTTGTCTCCTGTATAATAGAGACGTTCTCCTGACTTGAAAGGATGTGGAATAAATTTTTCCTTTGTAAGATCCGGACGATTAGCATATCCACGTGCAAGACTCTTCCCTCCAATATAGAGATCTCCAATTACACCAATTGGTACTAGCTGAAGATGAGAATCTAACACATAAACTTCTGTATTCGCAATCGGTCGACCAATCGATGGCGTACCTGTTGTCACTCCTACAGGTACATAACAATCTGTGGTAACAACGGTATTTTCCGATGGACCATACTGATTAATTACCGCAAAAGGAATATCGTTAGATGGGTACTGCGTTAATTGATCCCCACCAGTAATGATAAAACGAAGATCCGTTTTATCTGGCCAAGATAATTTCAAGAGCCTTTCCAGAATAGGCGTAGGTGCAAAGCTAGCTGTTATTCGTGAATCGATGAGCCAGTCCCTTAGTGCTTCTGGATTAATTCTCAGTTCCTCTGTTGACAAGTAGAGTGCTGCGCCAGCAGTTAGATACGGCCAAATCTCCTGGACAGCCGAATCAAAAGCAACCCCTGCAATCTGAGTCGCACGATCCTCTGCTGAAATATGATAAACTTCCTGATGCCAAGAAACCATATTCATTAATGAGCGATATTCAACCATGACACCCTTCGGTTTTCCTGTAGAACCAGAGGTATAGACAATATAGGCTAAGTTCTCTGGATTTATTTGACGTGTAGGTGCGATTACGCTTTCCACCGTTAATTCTTCTAGCCTCACCATTTCGACGTGTGCGAAATGTCCTTCTTGCCCTTCCGCCGTCACTACAAATTGAATTCCTGCATCTTCAATCATGTATTCTAACCTTGATTTTGGATACAACGGATCTAAAACGACATAAGCTCCACCAGCTTTTAAAATGCCTAGTAAACTTGCCATCAGCTCAGCTGACCTCGGAAGATAAACTCCTACCACTGACTCTGGGGCTACTCCCTTTCGCTGTAAAACATTTGCCAACTGATTTGCTTGTGTATCCAGTTCACCATAAGTCCACTGTTTTGTTTGATCAACTACCGCAATCGCATCCGGACGCCTTGCTACTTGCTCCTCAAATCTGTCGCAAATAAGACCCTGATGAAACATTTCCATTACAGTGTCATTCCATGTTTCTAATAACAAAGTACGTTCGGGTTCCGATAGCATGCTCAGGTCATGCAACGGATTTTGTGGGCGATGAGAAACTTCATGTAGCCATTTCTCAAAGTGTCCTGCCATCCGTTCAATAGTAGTAGCATTGAATAAATCCTTATTGTACTCAAAAGTAAAAAGTAATCCCTCTTCCGTTTCAGCTGCCATTACACTTAAATCAAACTTTGCAATTGGACTATGGCTTTCTATCATTTCAATACTTCTACTAGATAACACCGGTAACTCTTGTTTCATATTTTGCAAGATGAACATAGTCTGGAAGATTGGCGAATGACTTGTACTTCGCTCCGGTTGCACAACTTCTACAATTTTTTCAAATGGAATATCTTGATATTCATACGCCTTCAATGCCTTTTGACGAACCTGATACAGTACATCTTCAAATGTCGGTCTACCACTCAAATTAGCTCGATAAACCAGCGTGTTAACGAAGAAACCAATTAGTCCTTCAATTTCTCTATAATTCCGATTCGCAATTGGGCTTCCGACCAGAATATCTTCTTGTCCCGTATAACGAGATAGAAAGCTTTGATATGCAGCTAAAAGCGTCATGAAGAGCGTAGCCCCTTCTTTTCGACTAAGTTCATTCAATTTATCATGTAGCGTGCTTGACAGAACCATAGTGTATGTCGACCCGTGATGAGTTTGTATTGCGGGACGCGGGCGATCCACAGGAAGTTGGAGTACAGGAAGCTCCCCAGACAATTCTTCCCTCCAATATTGGAGTTGTTGATCAAGCACCTCCTCCTTTAGCCATCCTTTTTGCCACTGAGCAAAGTCGGCATATTGAACCGGTAATGGTTCAAGTTCCGCTACCTTTCCATCCGTTGCTTTCTCATAAAATGCCATCCATTCTTCAAGTAGGATTCCCATTGACCATCCATCTGAAATGATATGATGTAGAGTACAAAGGAGTATCCATTCTTCCTCTCCCACGTGCAAAATACTTGTCCTGATTAATGGACCCTCTGTTAAATCAAATGGCACTTCTGTTTCTTGTTGAATTAAACGTTTAACTTCTTCTTCTTGATCTTCAGAAGAAAGCATAGTTAAATCCGTTTTCGGAATTGATTGAAAAGCATACGGTTCAATTTGCTGTACGGGTTGACCGTTCACTTCTTGAAAGACCGTCCGCAGTGATTCATGACGTTCTATTAGTTGATTCCATCCCGTTTCCAATGCTTCAAGTAACCAATTCCCTGTAAGACGGCATACCATTGGCATATTGTAAAGGGCACTATTAGGTGTAAATTGATCAATAAACCATAAGCGTTGTTGGGCATAAGATAGTGGAATAGCTTCTCCTCGTTTCATTGGTATTAGTGGCGGAATCTCTCGTTTTTTATCTCCTTTGCGTAACTGATCTAATCGCTTTGCCAGTGACTCCACTGTTGTATATTCAAATAGTTCACGTACTGGTAAGTCGATTTGAAAAATTCCCTGTAAACGTGACACTACTTGAGTAGCTAGTAGTGAATGACCACCGATTTCAAAAAAGGAATCCTGAACACTAATATTTTTTATTCCTAACACTTGGCTCCAAACGGAAACGATGAGCTCCTCCACTGGTGTTCGTGATGAAGTAATATCTTCACTTATGAACTGTTCTTCTAATTCCAATAATGCTTTCCGATTCACTTTACCATTTGGAGTGAGTGGCATACCTTCAATTTGGAAAAAGTATGCCGGAACCATATAATGTGGTAATTGCTTCTTGAGATATTCACGCCACTCTCCAGTATCCCCTTCACCCACTACATAAGCTACTAACTGCTTATCTCCTGGTCGATCTTCCTTCACCAACACGACTGCCTCTTTTACAGATGAGTGATCATGTAAAGCTGCTTCAATTTCTCCCAATTCAATTCGGAATCCTCTAATTTTAACTTGGTTATCTATTCTTCCAATATATTCTAAGTTACGATCATTCATATATCTCACCAAGTCACCCGTTCGATATAATCGTTCCCCGTCCTTAAAAGGATGCGGAATAAAACGTTCAGTAGTTAAATCCGGTCGATTGAAGTAGCCACGTGCTAATCCTACTCCTCCAAGGTAAAGTTCCCCTGCCACACCAATCGGGACCACTTGTTGATATTGATCTAACACATACAACTCTGTATTATCAATCGGACGACCAATCGGAATAAGCATTGGTTCTTTTTCTAAATCACAATCATAATAAGTCACATCCACAGTTGCTTCAGTAGGACCATACAAGTTAATTAACTTTGTTTGCTGAACATTGTAAAAGATCCCCTTAAACCGGCGAACCTGCTCAGTGTTTAACGCTTCTCCACTAGTAAAAACTTGAATTAAAGACGAGACATCCCTTTTCGAATTATATAGTTCCATATAATCTAAGAAAGTAGATAACATCGACGGAACAAAGTGCATGGTGGATACACGGTATCGTTCAATATACTCCTCAATCACCGCAGGATCTTTCTCTCCTTCTGGTGGAAGTAAACAAACACGTGCTCCTACAAATGACCACCAAAATAATTCCCAGACAGAAACATCGAACGAAAACGGTGTCTTTTGTAGGATTGTATCCTCCTCGGACAATGGATATTTTTTCTGCATCCACTGTAGGCGATTGATAACGGAATGATGTTCAATCATTACCCCCTTTGGATTTCCCGTCGAACCCGAAGTGTATATGATATAGGCTAAGTTATTTGCTGTTACTCCACTTACCGGAGCTAAATTACTCTCTTTAGAAATCATCACTTGATCCCGGTCTAAACAAATTGCTTGAATATCTTTAGGTAACCAGTCCTGTAGTGTTTCTTTTGTTAACAGCACTTGAATTTGTGAATTCTCCAAAATATATCTCAGGCGGTTTTCGGGATAACTTGGGTCCAGTGGGACATAAGCCCCACCTGCCTTCAAAATCCCAAAGAGACCGATAATCATATCAGGAGAACGTTCAATACATATACCGACCAATGATTCAGGTCCGATACCTCGTTTTTGTAGAAAATGTGCCAATTGATTCGATTTTTCATTCAGTTCTTGATACGTTAGCTTTCCACCCTCATAAACTACCGCCACTGCATCAGGTGTCCGTGCAACTTGCTGCTCAAATAGCTCATGAATCATACAATCATGACCATAAACTACGTCCGTATCATTCCATTCTTCTAGGAGTTGTTTTTGCTCAGTATCCGATAACATTGACAGCTTTGTAAATGATTCATCTGGATGATACGTGATTTCATTTAGCCAGTTCTCAAAATGTCCTGCCATACGTGCAATGGTACTACTATCAAATAAATCCGTGTTGTATTCAAATGAGACGAATAGACCTTCTTCCACTTCATAGGCAGTTAAGCTCAAATCAAATTTAGCAATAGACATATTACTTTCTACCATTTCAATACTTCTATCAGGCAAATCTAGTCGTTCTTGTTTTATATTCTGTAGCGTAAACATGGTCTGAAATATAGGGGAATGACTCATGCTTCGTTCAGGTTGCACAGCTTCTACTACTTTTTCAAATGGTATATCTTGATATTCGTAAGCTTTTAACGCCTTTTTCTTTGTTTGGTTCAAAATCTCTCGAAAAGTAGGGGTGCCACTCAAATCTGATCGATAAACCAACGTATTAACAAAGAAACCAATTAATCCTTCTACTCCCTTATGGTTTCGATTTGCAATCGGACTACCAACTAGAATATCTTTTTGTCCCGTATAACGAGCAAGAAAGCTCTGGTATGCGGCCATTAAAGTCATAAATAAAGTAGATCCTTCTTGTCGACTTATATCCTTCAATTGACTGAGCAATTTATAAGGAAAAATTACATGATGCGTAGCCCCAGAGTAAGTCTGTTTAACCGGTCGAGGTCGATCCACTGGCAGTTGTAAGATAGGAAGTTCACCAGACAATTCTTCCTGCCAATACGTAAGCTGACGATTTAGCACATCACCTTGCAACCACTCCTTTTGCCACTTCGCAAAGTCTGCATATTGAATGGATAGTGAACTTAATTTAGCATGATTTCCGCCCGTTTCTTCTTCATAGAAAGCAAGTAATTCATTCATGAATATACCAATGGACCAAGCATCAGAAATAATATGATGCATCGTACACAGTAATAACCATTCATCCTTCTCTAATTGAACAAGCTGATTACGAATTAAAGGACCATTCATTAAATCAAATGGTTCTTGCGCTTCTCTCGCAATTAAACTATCTACCTCTTTTTCTTTTACTTCTAGAGGAAGTTGAGAGTAATCCCTTACAGGTAATGCTCTAGGAAGGAATTCGACAATTTGTTGCACAGGTTGTTCTCCTACTTCTTTAAAAACAGTTCGTAATGATTCATGGCGTTCAATGAGTCGATTGAATCCCTTTTCTAATGCTTCAGGTATCCAATTTCCTTTTAGATGCCATACCGTTGGAATATTATATAAAGAACTGTTTGGATTAAATCTGTCCATAAACCACAAGCGTTGTTGTGCATAAGACAACGGGAGTGCTTCTTTATTCTCCTTTTTTTGCATTTGCTTCTGAAGCCATGCTCTCTTCTCAGGAGAAAGTGAACTCAGCTTTGCAAGTAAATCACTTCTCATTTTTTTACCCCTTCCTCAATCAAATTACTCTCAAATATCCCTTGTGCTTCTTCCTCTGATAGCTCCTCTAATTGCTTAAGTAGTTCCAATAATTCTTCATCATTACTCACTTCTGCTTCTTTTTGAACATAGTCTTGAAGACTTACATTCTCCTTACTATCATTCTGCATTTCTTGATTTTTGTTATCGAGCAATTGATCAATCTGTTCTGCCAATTGCTGCACCGTATGAAACATAAATAAATCATGCAATGGTATCTCGATTCCAAAAGCCTCTTTAAGATTGGAAACAGCTTGCGTAGCAAGTAATGAATGGCCACCAATTTCAAAAAATGAATCTTGAATTCCGATGTTTTCCATACCTAAAACTTCATGCCATATCGAAACAATTGTTTTTTCCGTAGACGTACGAGGAGCAATATAACAACTCGCTATCTCCTGTCTCTCTGGTGCTGGTAAGGCCTTCCTATCAATTTTCCCATTAGGAGTGAGTGGAAATGCATTTAATCCAACAAAATAGGCTGGAATCATATAATTTGGTAGTTGATCCTTGAGATAATCACGCCACTTTTGAGCATCCCCGTCTCCTACAACATAGGCGATCAAACGCGGATCGCCAGGATAATCTTCCTGCACCATCACAATAACTTCGTTAACTAGTGTATGTCTTTGTAATGTCGCTTCAATTTCTCCTAGTTCAATCCGGAACCCACGAATTTTCACTTGATGATCGATTCGTCCAACATACTCCAAATTTCCATCTGGTAAATACCTTACTAGATCTCCAGTCCGGTATACTCGCTCTCCTTCTTTAAACGGATGCGGTATAAAACGATCTTGCGTTAAGTCAGGGCGGTTTAAATATCCACGCGCTAACCCTGATCCACCAATGTATAGCTCACCAACTACACCAATTGGAACCATTTTTTGTTCGGCACTCAGTACATATACTTCTGTATTGAATATTGGTTTACCAATTGGTGGTACCCTATGCATGTCACACTTTTCTAATTCCATATACGTGGAATACGTAGTATCTTCGGACGGTCCATATAGGTTGTACACCTTTTCGATCGTACTTCTCTCGTATAAATCTTGAACAAGCGAATATGGCAATGGTTCTCCAGCCAAATTCATCACCTTTACCGAAGAAGGGATTGTTTTTGCTCGAACCAGTTCCTTCGCTACCGATGGTACAGTATTAACCAATGTTACACCTTTGGTAGACAACTTCTCTAGATGTAGAGCATTTTCAGTGACAATCACCTTACCACCCATCGTTAAGGGAACAAATACTTCAAAAACGGATAAATCAAAAGATAGCGAAGTTGAAGCTAACACTCCCGCTAATTCCTTTCGGGAATACGTATGATGCGCCCAATGAATCATTGTTACTGTATTCCTGTGCTCAATCATTACTCCCTTTGGATTTCCAGTGGAACCTGAAGTATAGATAATATAGGCTAAGTTATCGCCCGTCACTTCACTCATACATACCGTAGTTACTTCTTGTTCTATTTCTGCTTGATTACAATCAATACAAATCACGTCAACGAATTTAGGTATAACCATTTTTTGTCGTAACTTTTCCTGTGTCACCAGTACCTTTATTTGAGCATCTTCTAAAATGTACTGTAGTCGACTTTCCGGATACGCTGGATCAATTGGGACATATGCTCCTCCCGCCTTCATAATTCCTAAGAGGCCTACAATCATCTCAGATGAACGTGTAACGCAAATCCCAACTAATGATTCGCATGTTACACCATTTTTTTGTAAATAATGTGCCAACTGATTCGAGCGTTCGTCCAACTCTCGATATGTTAGTTCTTCATCTTCGCACACTACTGCAATTGCTTCTGGTGTTTTTTTCACCTGTTCTTCAAACATTGTATGAATCGTACTTTCTTCCATATCTATAACACGCGATTTATTCCATTCCTCTAGTAGTTGCTTATATTCTACTTTCGATAACATATTCAGTTCTGATAATACACATTTTGGATGAGAGACAATTTGATTTAACCAATGTTTAAAATGACTTGCCATACGTTCAATGGTTGTATCATTAAACAAATCAGTATTATATTCAAAGGTTAGTGATAATCCTTCTTCCGTCTCAGAAGCAAATAAACTCAAATCAAATTTGGCAACAGAAGCATGGCTTTCCATGAGTTCCATTTGTCTTTCAGATAGCTGAAGAAATTCTTGTTTCATATTCTGTAAAGTAAACATAGTTTGGAATATTGGTGAATGACTTGTATTCCGTTCAGGTTTTACGGATTCTACCACTTTCTCAAATGGGATGTCCTGATACTCGTATGCTTTTAGCGCTTTTTTTCTTACCTGCGACAATAGTTCTTGGAACGTCGGATTTCCACTGAAATCAGCTCGATAAACCAACGTGTTTGCAAAGAATCCTATTAATCCCTCAATCTCTTTCACATTTCGATTAGCGATTGGGCTTCCAACTATAATGTCGTCCTGTCCTGTATAACGAGAAAGGAAGCTTTGATACGCTGCCATCAATGTCATAAATAAAGTGCATCCTTCTTGCAGACTTAAATCTTTGAGCTTTTCCTGTAGGGAATTCGCCACTATTAAGGACTGACTTGCACCACGATGGGTTTGAACTGCAGGTCGAGGACGATCCATCGGTAATTGTAAAACCGGTAGTTCCCCAGATAATTCTTCCTTCCAATATTGAAGATGCTGATTCAAATTCTCCTCTTTTTGCCATTCCTTCTGCCACATGACAAAATCTGCATATTGGATAGATAACTCCTTCAATTCCACTGTTTTTCCGGTTAGTGCTCCTTCATAAAAAGCCATCCATTCTTCAAGTAAGATTCCCATTGACCATCCATCTGAAATAATATGATGCATCGTACAAATGAGAACCCACTCTTCCCTGTCCACTTTCAATATTCGTGTTCGAATCAGAGGACCTTGTCCAAGATGAAATGGTTCCTCCGCCTCGTTTTGAATAAGGCGTTGCATTTCTCTTTCCCTATCTTTCAAAGAAAGATCTGTTAGATTCGTTTGAGGAATATGTCTGAACACAAGAGATTGAACCTGTTGAAAAGGTTCACCCTCTTGTTCTAGAATTGTCGTCCTTAATGATTCATGACGCTCCAACAATTGATTCCATCCGACCTCCAATGCTTCAATTGACCATTTACCTGTTAAGCGACACGCTGCATGAATATTGTACATAGCACTATTTGGCATTAATTGATCAATAAACCATAGACGTTTCTGCGCATAGGAAAGTGGGATAACTTCTTCTCGTTTCATAGGTACAAGAGGAGCAATCTCTCGTTTTTCATCTTCTTTTCGTAACTGATCCACTCGTTTCGCCAATGCTTCCACTGTATCGTGCTTGAAAAGTTCACGTAATGGAATTTTAATTTGGAACAGTTCTTGCAATCTAGAGACGATTTGAGTAGCAAGTAGTGAGTGCCCACCACGTTCAAAGAAGGAATCTTGAATACCAATATTTTCTGTTCCTAACACTTGGCTCCAAACCGAGGCAATAAGCTCTTCCGATGGCGTCCGAGGTAGCACATTTAAATCTTCAATAGCTTGCTCATCAGGTGCTGGCAAGGCCTTTCGGTCAATTTTCCCATTCGGAGTAAGCGGGAAGTGTTCTAACTCTATAAAGTGCGCTGGAATCATATGATTCGGTAATTGGTTTTGTAAATACTCTCTCCACTCTTGGGTATTTCCATCGCTTATTACATATGCAACCAATCGTTGATCACCTGGACGATCTTCTCTAACTAATACGACAGCCTCTTTAATAAACGAACATTTTTCTAAAGTCGCTTCAATTTCTCCTAATTCAATCCTAAAACCACGCATTTTGACTTGGTGGTCCATTCTACCTATAAATTCTAAATTCCCATCAGTTAAATATCTTACTGAATCTCCTGTTCGATATAGTCGTTCCCCCAATCGAAATGGGTGCGAAATGAATTTTTCAGTAGTAAGATTCTGACGATTTAAGTATCCACGCGCTAAACCAGCACCACCAATATATAACTCACCCTCAGTTCCTATTGATTGCAAGCGTTGATTTTGGTCTAATACATATAATTGCGTGTTCTGTATTGGCTGCCCAATAGAAACAAATTCTTGATTAGGCTGAATATCAAATGCATTCACATAAATAGTGGCTTCAGTTGGTCCATAAAAGTTGGTTAATTTCACTTCTCCACTATAATTCCATTTCTGTTGAAATCGTCTAACTAACCCTGAACTTAGTTCTTCTCCACCAGAAAATACATGGCGTACGGACGAACAATTCATGTTCATTTCAATATGATTGAAGTGATCTAAGAAAACAGATAACATCGAAGGTACAAATTGAACTATAGTAACCTGATGTTGTTTAATCACTTCAGCTATAATAGAAGGATCTTTTTCTCCACCTGGAGGTAGGAAAGATACACTTGCACCAACGTGAATGCCCCAAAACAATTCCCAAACAGAGACATCAAATGAGAATGGCGTTTTCTGCAAGACCACATCCTTTTCAGAGAGCGGATATTTATGTTGCATCCATTCTAGATAATTAATTACTGAATGATGCTCAATCATTACTCCCTTTGGATTCCCTGTAGATCCTGAAGTATACATAACATACGCTAAATTTTCTCCTGTTACACCACTTATACATGGGGTTGTTTCTTCTTTTTCAATTGCAGTGTAATCTTTATTCATACAAATCGTTTCTATATTTTCAGATACAAACAAATTTTTAGAATTCTCTTCCGTCACTAGTACTTCGATTCCAGCATCCTCTAATATATATCGAAGTCGACTCTCTGGATAAGTAGGGTCAAGTGGAACATACGCTGCTCCTGATTTTAGAATACCTAATAACGCTATCATCATTTGTAATGAACGTTCCATATATACCCCAACTAGAGACTCTGGGCCTACACCATGCTTTTGTAAATAATGAGCTAGCTGATTTGCACGCTTCTCCAACCCTTTATAGGTAATTTGTTCATTTTCGTAACTAGCCGCGATTGCTTCCGGTGTTTTTTTAACTTGCTCCTCAAACATCGTATGAATCATGCCTTCAGCCGAATAATTAACTTGAGTATGATTCCATTCCTCTAGTAACTGTATCTGTTCTTCTTCTGTTAAATGGGTAATTTCAAATAGTTTTGAGTCTAGGCTCTTCGTCATCTGAATTAATATTTGCAATAAGTGATTCTGAATCAGATTTATTGTTTCTTCATTAAAATAGCTTCGATCATACATCAACTTTAAAGTAATTTTCTTACCGGGCATTACAATGAGTGTTAAAGGATAATTTGTTTGTTCCGTGCTTTTAACATCTAGTAATCTTAAATCATCATTTCTCTCACCTTGAATTGGATAATTTTCAAACACATACAAGGTATGAAATAAGGAGCTATTTCGCGGAACCTCACTCCAGCCTTGAATATCTATCAACGAATTATACTCATACTGTCTTCGTTCCATTTCTTTCATTTGTATTTTACGAAGCCAATCTACTACTGATGTATTATCCGCTAATCGAATTCTGGTAGGTAATGTGTTAATAAATAGCCCCACCATATTCTCTGCTCCCATTAAATCAGTAGGACGTCCAGCGCTAGTTACGCCAAATACGACGTCACTGTCACCGCTATACCTACTCATCAAATAAGCCCATGCACCTTGTACTAACGTATTCAACGTTAATCGACTATTTCGTACCCACTCTTGTAAATTCTCAGTAAGTTCCTCAGATACTTGATAAGCACACTCCCCATAACCCTTCTCTTGTCCTTGATCCTTTCTTTCCATTGCTAATGGAGTAGGTGCATAGAATCCTTTTAATTCTTCTTTCCAAAATTCCTCTGCTTGACTTTGATCTTGTTTATTTATCCATTGAATATATTTTTTATAAGGAAGAGATTTAGGAAGATTCAAAAATTCTCCCTTTATCATCTTGAGATAAACTTCCATCACTTCACTAAAGACCAATGACACACTCCATCCATCTAGCAAAATATGATGATGTGTCCAGATAATTCTCGTTTCCTCTTTTGCTTCTTTAATCGCAGTGACTCTCATCAATGGTGCTTCATCCAATAAAAATCCTTTCCTACGATCTGCAGTCAAAAACTGTTGTAATTTCTTCTCCTTCTCCTCATGCGAATAGGTACTCCAATCCTCTTGATGAATAGTAAAAGGAAGACGTTCGTAAACTGCTTGTAGAGGTTTTTCTACTTCTTCCCAAACAAATACTGAGCGCAGAACCTCATGTCGTTGAATAACATATTCCCAAGCTTTTTCAAAAGTAGCAACATCCAATTGCCCCCCGAGCAAGAAACCTACTTGTACAATATAGGAAAAAGAATGTTCATCATCTTGATCGTATAAAGTATGAAACAGTATTCCTTTTTGCAAAGGTGATAAACCATATATATCAATAACGTCTCCCATTTTTACACCCTCTTTTTTGTTAATTTAAGTAATACTTTGCTTAAGCTTTCTTCCGTAAGATCCTCTGCATCAGCAAAATCTGATACCGTAAAAGCAGACTCTGTTGTTGGTTTATTTATAAGTTGACGGAGATGCCTTAACATACCATCTGCTATCACTTGAATTTTTAATTTAGAAAACTGTTCCCTACTATACATCCAAATAAAATGTAACTTTTCATCTTTCACCATTCCGATAACATCAATTAGATGAGACGGTTTGGAATCTGGAGCATGATCTAAAAATGTAAATCCTGTCTCTTGCATAAACAAAGAGTCCCTTGAAAACACCTGATCAAATTGGCCCAAATAGTTAAAGCTTATTGAAGGCTTTTGCTGATAAAACGGAAGTAATCCTTTATTCAAGTAACGTAAAATACCATAGTCAACTCCGCGATTTGGAATTCGACGTAATTGTTCTTTGACAGCCTTTAACCCTTCAATAGGTGTCTGAGTTCCTTGAAAATTGAGATGAACGGGATAAATACTCGTGAACCAGCCCACTGTCCTTGATAAATCAATACCTTCAATCATCTCTTCTCTTCCGTGTCCTTCTAGATGAATAGAAACGGTTTGCTGATTTATACAATCAACGATAGCTTGTCCTAATGCCGTTAATAGTACCTCATCAATCCTTGTCTTATGAGTGACTAGAACTTCGTATAACAATGTTTGTGTTTCTTCTATTCCTAGAGTCCTCGTCACTTGATCAATCGATTCTTCTGTTGTTTCTTGTATTGGATAGTCCATTGGAATTTTCATCGTTTCTTTTTCTACTTGTTCATTCCAATAATTTTGTACTTCTTTTGAAATACCCGAATCACTGTATGTCTGGAGTCGTTCAGACCACTCTTTAAAAGATGTACTTTTTGCAGGTAAGCGAACTTCTTGACCTTGTTTCATCTGGTTATATACCACCTGTAAATCTTCCAATAGAATCCTCCATGACACTCCATCTACTACTAAATGATGAATCACCCAGAATATTCGATCATTTCCAGTCAAGTTATCTTCAAAGTACACTACTCTCATTAACGGACCAGTAACTAAATTGAAACTAGCTTGATTAATGTTCATCTCTTCTTGTATTATTTTATTCCACTCTTTTTCATTAACTTGATTACGTTTTACAACATGGAGTACTGACAGCTCATCAGTCCCTTCATTTCTCTGCCTCCACGTTCCGTTTGGTAACTGTTCGTACCGGAAACGTAAAGCATCATGATGTTTCAGTAAATTTAATATCGCTCCCTCTAGTAATTTCACATTCAATCTTTCTTTTACTCTTAAAAGCATTGATTGATTCCAATGCTCTGTATGTGGATGTTCTTGCTCGAAGAACCAGCACTGAATTGGAGTAAGAGGCACATCACCTATCACAATTCCCTGCTCCGCTTGTACTCCCTGCGTTTCTATAGCCACTTGTGCCAGCTCAGCGATAGTTGGGCATTCAAACATTTGCTTTGGAGTAAGTTTTAACCCCACTTGACTTGCTTGAGATATGATTTGAATACTGAGAATCGAGTCGCCACCAATTTCAAAGAAATTATCATAGATTCCCACCTTTTTAACACCTAATACTCGCTTCCAAATGGTAGTCAGTATCTGTTCGTTACTATTCCGAGGGCCAACCCATTCACTATTAATCTGCTTTTCCTCTGGCATAGGTAAGGCCTCACGATCAACTTTACCGTTAGCTGTAAGTGGAATAGCTTCCATCGCCACAAATCCCGAAGGAACCATATAACTTGGTAGTTTCGCTTTAAGATACTCTCTCCACGCATCTACATTTCCATCTCCTACAACATATGCTACTAATCTTTTATCGCCCGGCTGATCTTCTCTTACAATTACAACTGCCTCTGTTACAGATGCATATGTATTTAAAGTAGACTCAATTTCCCCAATCTCAATTCTAAAACCACGTATTTTAACCTGATGATCAATTCTTCCACGATAATCTAGATTCCCATCTGGCAAATACCTAGCTAAGTCTCCTGTCCGGTATAATCTTTCTTTCGGATTACTACTAAATGGATGAGATATAAAACGCTCTGCTGTTAATTCAGGTCTATTTAAATATCCACGTGCCAATCCTGCTCCACCAATATAAAGTTCACCATCAACACCTATAGGAACAGGTTGTTGATAAGCGTCTAGTATATACACTTCTAAATCGGGAATCCGCTTTCCAATATTACTTCTTGAAGCATGCTGCACATCATCTTGAGTAATTGGATAATATGTAACATGAACTGTAGTTTCTGTAATTCCATACATATTAATTAACTGTGGTTTTTTCTCCCCATACCTTTGAAACCACGGTAACAAGCCAATAGGTTCTAACGCTTCTCCGCCAAATATCACGTAACGCAGCTGCAAATTTTTATTCTTATCTTCTTGTTCACACACTCGTATTAATTGGCGGAATGCGGAAGGTGTCTGATTTAGAACTGTGACTTCTTCCTCCACCAATACTTGATAAAAATCCTTAGGTGATCGACTAATCCAGTACGGAACAACAACTAATTTCCCACCATATAATAACGCTCCCCAAATTTCCCATACTGAGAAATCAAATGCATACGAATGAAAAAGCGTCCAAGTATCTTTTTCATTAAACTGATACAAACAATCCGTCGATTTAAATAACCGTATAACATTGTGATGCTCTATCATAACGCCTTTTGGATTTCCCGTTGATCCCGAAGTATAGATTACATATGCCAGATTTTTGGGACCGACACTAGAAACCGGCAAAGTCTTACTTTCTTTCCCAATCTCATCTTGATCACGATCCAGGCAAATCGACTCAACATTTTCTGGTAACCAGTTCAATTCTTTTAAACTTTCTTGCGTTACGAATAACTGAATGCTAGCATCTTCTAAAATATATTGAAGTCGCTGCTCTGGATATGTTGGATCAAGTGGAACATAAGCCCCACCAGCCTTCAAAATTCCTAAAATACCTACAATCATTTCGAGGGAACGTTCAACGCACAGTCCAACTAAAGTATCAGGTCCTACTCCCTTTTTCTGCAGATAATGAGCTAACTGGTTTGCACGTTCATTAAGCTCCTTATAAGTAATTTTTTCTTTTTCATACGTAACTGCAATAGCATTTGGATAAATCATCGCTTGCCGTTCGAACATTTCATGAATAGTTACTTGAGGTGGGACATCCAGTTTAGGATTGTTGAACTCAACTAAACTTTTTCTTTTATCTTCCTCAGAAATGATTTCTATTTCAGCCACCTTCTGCTTTGGGTTTTCAAAAATATTTTCCAGTATCACTAGCATAACGTTAAAGAATCGTTCTATCTCTTCCTTAGAAAATAGCTCCTCACGATAATCAATATGTACATGTAAAGAGTCTATATCAATTAGATTTTCAATATGAACTGCAAAATCTTGTACTTCTTCACGGTTTGGAATCCATAGTGAGTCACCACTTTCATCACGATCCCTATAATCAATCGTAGTTCCGAAAAGTCTCACATTACTGTTATTCTCTTTATTAATCTGCTTTAATAACAAATCAAATGGATATTTCTGGTGTCTTAATGATTTACTTTGTTTTCTGGACACTCTACTAATAAATGAAAGTACTTCTTCTTCTGGATCAATATCCATTCTTAAAGGAACTGTACTCACCATCATTCCAATCAATTTTCGTTCCATTTTAGTCATACGGTTGCCGTAAGCCATTCCTAAACCAATATCAAGCGATGAGGTCCACCGATACATGGACAACGAAAAAGCAGCAACAAAAAGAGTATATAAACTATTTTTGTAATCTTCAGAAAATTTCTCTATCTTTCTCTTCAAATGTTCCGTTAATATAAACGTCTCACGTGATGCTTTTGTACTAACTTGGTACGTATTATAAGGCTTCAATCCAGTCACAGATGGCAGTGTTTTAAATTCCTCTAACCAAAATTTTTGATCTTTTTGAAAGCGACTACTATTCAAGTATGTTTGTTCGTTGGTCAGAAATTGAACATATGAATTTTTAATTTCGCCTTCCTCATTCTCGTTATGCATGTCATAATAATATTTTGCAATCTGCTCAGTAAATATTTGAATTGATAAACCATCCATAATAATATGATGAATATTTCCAAAGACTGCACATTCATTATCGTTTAATTTTATTAAAGCGAAATAGTATAAATTTGAATTAAATAATGTAAACGTTTCTTTTGTTTTCTGCTCAATCCATTCCTCAAGCAAATTTGTATTCTCCACATTACTGAAATCAAAAAACTCAAATTCTTGTTCTTCATGTTTAGTAAAATATTGTTTCGGTTCCTGATGCCCATTTTCTTTTAACCTAATGCACAGACCGTCATTTTCACTGATAACGCGATTCACAACTTGGTTTAATTTTGAATAATTCATTTTTCGATGAAGTTTAAATAAAAATCTTAAATTACATATTCCTTTATCAGAATGAACGACTTCTGTATACCATATTCTTCGCTGCGGATGGCTTAATGGATAGCATTCCTCATTGGTCATAAAAATCTTCCCTTCAAAAATTATTTGCTCTTATAGGTTCGTGTTTATGTTTAGCCCATAAATATTTCTGCAGTGAAACTCCAATTACTCCAATAATAACAAGCCCAATCCCTCCATAAACATAGAGTTGAGTTACTCCAAACAAATGCACTAATGGACCACTCATAGCAGGAGAAATAATTAGAACTGCGTTTGTTAAACTGCTTTGTATACCAAATACTCTTCCTACTTGATCTTGATCGGATTCTATTTGTAAAATGACTTGATTAGATACAAGCATCAGCCCACTTCCGATACCAGCGATAAAACTAATTAAATAAGCTAAAACGAAGACCGTACCGGGCGTTATCAAACCAATCCCCCCAAAACCAATTCCCATTAAAACCATACCTCCACATACTACCCAGCCATATTGAAATTGTTTTAATTTCTGAGTTAGTAATGCACCAAGTATTCCGCCAAGACCAATAATAGAAATGATATATCCCATTTTACTTTTATCATGTGGGAATAAGCTCTTAAATAAAGTTGGGAATTGTGAATCTACTAATTGTAATACCGCCATGGCTATTGTAACGAAAATCATGGTTGATAATATTATCCGATTAGATAACACATAACCCCACCCTTGTACCCAAGCGGTCCAAGTACTTTGTTTTTGCTGTTCAACAAATTCTTTCGATATAGTTTCTTTAAATTTTATTGTGGGTATGAGAACTAAGGTAGCTAATAAACAACTGATAGCTCTTATAATGAGGCAGAACTCTGGTTGAAACCAGCTCAACAACATGCCCCCTATAAGGGGGCCTACTATCTTGGTACCCTGCTCTACTATTCCGTTGATACTTACTGCTTTAGTAAGCAAGTCCGGGGATACAATCTGTCTTGTTAGTGTTTGCTGTGCAGGATAATAGAAAACAATAAAAATGGAACGAATCATTAATGCCACTAAGAGCCAGTGGATATCTTGTACAAATAAAAGAGCAATTGTTATTAGACCAACCATTAGATTACAGAACATCATAATTGGAATTTTTCTAAAACGATCTGCAATAACACCTGCCCATGAGCCAAAAATAATTCCAGGAAGTGCATATGCAACAGGAATCAATCCAATCATAGTAGGATCTACTTCCCATTCAAACCCAACTATAGTCATAATCGCTAACATATCAATAAAAACACCAAGCATAAGCAATGAATAGGCAGAGAAAACTTGTAAATAAACCCTATTTCCTAATAGGCCTTTTGAATCAGTAGTTTTCATAAAAGCAAGCTCCTTAGGTTACTAATATAAACGCTTTTGCGTATAAGGTACCTCTTTATTAAACCTAATTAATCATTATAAATATTTCACCTAGAATTTACTTTGTTAAAATCTAGACTAACATCAAGGTTTTTTATTTTTAAAATAATCAGATAAATTATAGTGCACCTATTTCTTCATTTTTATATCAACTGTTACAAAATAGACCTTTTCCTCACATTAATAACAGCTAAACGTTGCCTTAATATAATCTTTTACAGTCGTTTGCACATTCAATTCACATCCTTTTTAAAGTTGGCTTTTTTCTATCTCAAATACTATCACACAAATATTTCACCTACTATATTCATAAAGTTGAAATATTTGAATCAGAAAATTCGGATAAAAAACCAAATCCACAAATCATAACAAACTATTATTTATTTATATTTTCATTTTATAGATAGCTTTAACCATAAGGGTATCAAGAATTAAGTTTTTTAATTTTATTAACATAATAGTTTAAAGAGACCGTAAATCCTACTAAACAAAAAAATATACAATAAAGTATATTTTTTTCTTATCCTACATATTTTCTATGCAAATTAATCCCAATAACTAAAGTTGATAATAAAAATATAATATTACCAATCACTAATGTACTCATAACAAGAATTGAATAATATAGTATTAATACTTCTGCACCTACTACCTATTTTATTTATTGGATATTTATACTTCAAAAAATTACACATCATTCACAATTAGGATACATACCCAAAATATGTTTTGAACGTTTTATTATATTTTAAGATAATATAAAATCAGTTTTTCTATAAGAGAACTTAATTTTTATGTAGTACGAAACTGTTAGTAATACAGTATATACTAATTTAGTTATAAAAACATTTAAAGACCACCTATTTCCATAAGTGATCTTTCTTTGTGATTCTGTACTTGTGCACTACTGTAGAAATATATCGTAGAAACGCTTTGTTTGCTAAATGTTTAGTTCTTTCCATTTACTAAAAAACATAGCTTCATACACTTAATATCATATTCGTTACATTGCAAACTATTATTTTGTCTTCTGTACAGGCAAACTACTAAAAATTAATTCAGCAACTTTTACATATCCTTTTGAGTTTGGATGAATTAAATCCTTAGACCAAAGCGTATTGTCATTAACTAAATGATGATTCCAAAAATCAACATGATGAAGCTTATACTCTCTGCTCAGTGAATGTATAACTTCATTTGCCTCTAATAATTGTTCTTTTATTACTTGTTTTTTTTCAGAAGCAAAAGGAAGCCTAACTGTAAAATCTGGAAGGTTTGCCATAATAATATCAGCCCCTGCTTTACTTAATGTATCTATCATAAATTCCATATCGTTCTTATATGCATCATGATTCCAACGTCCTTTTAAAACATCGTTTGCCCCTGCAATGAGACTAACCAAATCTGGATTAAAAGTTAGCGCCTTTTCCAATTGCTGCGATTGAATTTCTTTAGTTACTAACCCACGCTTTGCAAAATTGGCATATTCTATATCATTTTCACACAGTTGAACAAAATGATCTACCCAGCTTTTTAATGCAATTCCCTCAACTTCATCCCCTATCCCCTCTGTAAAACTATCGCCAATTGCTACAAATCGCTTCCACATATGTATTCCCCCTTTATTGTTAACCATATCTATACTATACAATAGCTCACACCGTAATTGTTATTTCTAAGTGGTTTTCGATTTCAATTATATTCCACTTTACTATATTTACATTTAGAATCTAAAATTGACCGATTCCTAAGTATACTTAGGAATCGGTCATATTCATATATTTACTAAAGAAATAAAATCTATCTAGGAATTATACTTTTTTCAAAAAATTTGTTGTTCTTTGTTTTGCCCAGTTGATACATTTCTTTTCGATTAAATGATATGAAACTATAGAAAAAAGTAGTGTCATTGCAATGCACAAAGTAAGAAGGAATAAGATAGGTATTTTTGTATACAAAAGTTTAAATAGTACCATCATGATTGGAAAATGACACAAATAGATACTGTATGAAATTTCTCCTAAATATACAAATACACTCTTATTTAGAAATGCTTTTACTTTTAGGTTACTCATAGCCATTATAATAAATATACTAACCCCCATTACGACACCCCAATCTTTTAATAAGAAAGTTGTATCATTACGGGAAAAACCATAAATTAAAATGGAATATAAATATAGGATAACCCCTAATGCAATAAGAAATCCTTTTTTAAATTTTTTCATATTCCTATATGAGTAGATAAGTTTTTCCTGATACTGAAAAAGTAACATTCCAACAATAAACATAGATGTAAAATGCAGTGTATCAGCATAACCATTATAAAATCCTTCAGCTTTCCCAATATGCAACATATTAAGAACAACACTAATTAATGAAAAGCTCAAAGCAAATAGTATCGTTTTCTTCCAATTCAGTTTATAAAAAAGAAGGAATAACAAAGGAAACACAATAGATATACGCATTTCTTGAGCCAATGACCAAATAACTGGATTATAATTTTCCGTAAAAAAGTTATTAAGAAGCACAAAGTGGTTTAGAATATCTAATTTTGTTATAGACCCTTGCCACCTATCATAGAACCAATCCCGTAATCCTACCACTTCATACGACGAAAATAAAATAAATAAAACAAAGGTAACGATTATCCAAAAATAATAAGGAATATAGATTCTTACAAATCTCTTAATTAAATATCCCCAATAATTTGTTTTTGAATGATAAAGTGCCATAGATAACACAAAACCACTTAGTACATAAAAAACGATAACAGCTTCCCCACCCGCCCATAAAAACCTAAGCGGGGAAAATTTAATAGAATTAGGCAACGATGGTAGCATTAAACAAAAATGTCCAAATACCACAGTAAGTGCCGCTAACCCTCGTATCGAATCTAATTCTTTTATTCTCTTACTCATAAAATGTTCTCCTTGTAAAATATAAATCTTGCTGTTCATAAAGGCCACTATAAGAATGTAGTGTAGAATTGTACATATTGTTTCTTTAAATTTCTAATATAAGCAGTACAAAGTTAATTTTACCTCCATTTCTTTATATACATAATTTAAAACAAAACATTTAATACAAAGAAAAGATTTTATTAAATTTTTATAAAGTGAAACATTTAGTTGTATCCTATAAAATTAGCTTTTTATTATATCAATCGCACTATCCCACATACCACTAAAAAAAGATCCTGTTTTACGCATAAAACGTGTAAACCACTTTGCTTGTTCCACATCAGATTTTGTTACAAGGTCTATTTGTAATGATTTACCTGATAAGAACCCAGGATCTGTATTATCTTTAGGCGAGATAATCATTTTACTAATTGTTACACCTTTTTTAATAGGCGCTTCTTGTTCTTTATTCAATACTTTAAATTCTTTTTTATAAATGTCTTTATTGCCCTTCGACATTGGAAGTGAAACAGCTTGCTTCGTTTGAACTACTACATCTTTGTCTTTTGCATTTGCCACTCGAACTGTTTCATATCCTTTTATTACTGAATCTTTTCCATAGAAATTCTTCACTTCAAAATTCGCAAATCCATAATCGTATAATTTCTTTGTTTCATCAAAACGTGCCGTATGAGATTTTGCTTTTATCACTACAGAAATTAGGCGCATACCATTTCTTTCTACTGTACCAGTGAAACAATCTCCCGCTTCTGGAGTCGTTCCTGTTTTCAAACCATCTACACCTTCATATTGCTTAATTAAACCTTTTAACATCCAGTTAAAGTTCGCCATATCAATTGGATATTTACCACCCTCTTGGAATGTTTTTTTAGGAATTTTTGCTGTATTTAATATTTTGGGGAAATCTTGAATAAGACGTTGCGCTAAAATTGCACAATCCCTTGCAGACATTTTATTTTTCTCGTCTAGAGTTGTCCCTTCTGGGTGATATCCTTTTAAATCTTGATTTGTTAAGCCTGTAGAGTTTACAAATTTATAATCTTTCATTCCAAACTCTTTCGACTTATCGTTCATCATTTTTACAAAATTGACTTCTTTACCAGCAATCTGTTCAACTAAAGCAATTGTTGCACCATTTGCAGAGTAAATTGCCATTGCCTCATATAACTCTTTTACCGTATAAGAGCCACCATTTTCTAATGGAACGTTTGATAATGAACGATCTTGCGAAATCTTATGTGCATATTCAGAGATTTTAACTTTTTGATCCCATTTAAGTTTTCCTTTATCCACCGCTTCATGAACTAAGTATTCGCTCATCATTTTTGTCATACTAGCAATTGCCAATGATTCATCTGCATTTTTTTCATATAAAATTTTTCCGGAATTTGCTTCTATTAAAATTGCTGATCCCGCTTCAACGTCTATAGCAGAAACTGTTTCCGCTGCTGCTCTTCCAAATGTAACGAACATGCTAAAAAATAGTGTAAGCACTGTTACTATTGCAATAAATCTCTTGCAAAACATACCTTTCACTTCTTTTACCTCCAATACCTTTGTACTCAAAAAAAGCGTTATTCTAACATAATCTCAAAAAAATAGACAGTGTTCTCAAATTATATATACATATTAGACGTTAGGATCGCTTTCATATAGACCATCTCATCCGACACTTTTAGGTGCCCTGATACTTTGTACTCCCACACATATCCCTATTTTTAATCCCCTTATATTTTTCAAAATGATTCGCACTTTCATATTTTTTTAGGATTACAATTAATAGACAATCTAGATGCTACATTTGTTCCATATTTACAAAAAATAAAGTGAAACTTTAATGAGTGGGAGTCTTACTGCCCGTTAATGCTTTATTAGCTATCAATGATTTTAATTATTCAATTCAGCTATTTGCTAGACCTATATTAGAGATGAATTTTATTTAGTCTAAACTATTAGTTTTTTGTAATCAAAAAACTACACCCTATACTGGATGTAGTTTTTCTAACTGATTTATTTATTTTTCACTTCATTTTTATAAAAAGCAAATAATGGTTCGATGGATGGATTAGATAACAGCGGAATTGCCTTCTCAATCAATTTCCTATCCCAATCAAACCAACGCATTTCCATTAACATGTTTATTTCTGTATCAGTGAATCGTTTCTTTATTTCCTTAGCAGGATTTCCACCAACTATTGTATACGGCGGAACATCTTTACTTACGACAGATCCTGCAGCAACAATTGCCCCTTCACCAATAGTAACGCCAGGCATTATTATAGCATTCATTCCAATCCAAGCATCACTTTTTATGACTGTATCACCCTTAGGTTCATATGATTGTTCAATTTGCTCAGCGAATGGATATACTGTAATCCATTCTGAGTGATGATTATGGTTACCACCCATTAAAATGACTACTCCACTTGCAATGCAAACATAATTCCCAATAATGAGTTTATCAAGATGCCATCCCATCTGTTCAATTGGATTGAAAAGTGCTTGAGACTTAGCATCCCCCCACAAATACCTTACACAGCCATCTTCAAAATTTTGATGACTATAATAGCCTGAATAATAGGAGTACTCTCCCACTTCAATGAGTGGATTTGTTACTATATCTTTTATATACTTTGTTTCTGACCAATGATTAAATAATGGATACTTCATAACTTTATTCCTCGCTTCTAAGTATTATATATTTTGCTATTTACTTAGAAGCTTACTACGACAGCTACATTTTTTAGCTTTCTCAAACGACGAATCATTATCTTCAAGCCTTTCTTTTATACTAAAAAAAGCATAACGCAATACATTACACTAGTCAAATTGTGTAATTTTGAACACATCTTAAACAGCGTAATACTGCAATAAGAACATGAAAACACTCTAACTTTGATCCAAATAATATATTGATTACATTTAGTTTATATTTTGTAAAAAAATTTTAATTGCCATGACAAAGCAAACAATAACCACTATTGGTCGTATTAATGACGTCCCTTTTGTAAGCACCATCTTCGCTCCAATATACGATCCTATAATTTGACCAAGCATCATAATCAACCCAATTGTCCAATCGATTTGGCCAAAAATAATAAAATATAACAAAGCAGCGAAATTACTTGTAAAATTCAAGATTTTAGCATTTGCAGTTGCTCTCGTAGCACTATATCCACATAAAAGAATGAACGCTAAAGCAATTAAACTACCTGTTCCTGGGCCGAAGAAACCATCATAAAATCCAAGGAATGGAGCCACTGTTAACGCAAACAACAACATACTTATTTTTCTCGGTCGATCTTCGTTTGCTATATTTGGAGATAATAGAAAATAAAGACCAATAATAATAAGTAAAAAAGGTAATATCATGATTAAATATTCTGCTCGTATCTGTAAAACAAGCCATCCACCGAAAACGGATCCCAAAAAGGTCATTAAGATGGACAAACGCATTTCTTTAAGATTAATTTCTTTCTTCTTAATAAAAAACACTGTTGCCATGAGAGTTCCGCTACTCCCTTGTAGTTTATTAGTTGCTATCGCTACAGAAGGAGACATACCTACTAATAACATTATCGGGATAGTTATCATACCACCGCCCCCAGCAATCGTATCTATCCATCCTGCTAATACAGCTACTAAAAATAGTAGTATAAGTAATTCAATAGTAAAATCCATACAAAGAATATGGGAAGGCTTGAGCTATTATAACCCAAACCTCCCCATCGTCCCTCCTCTCTTTAAACTAGTTAATTAAATCTGTAAAGTAACTTTCTTTTTGATCACGTAATCGACTGGAAACGTATTGTCTGCAAACAATTCTTCTTCCATATTTATTATTTCCAATCGGGATTTTATATTCTTCCTCAGATAACCTTTCCCTACCATGAGTTACATTTGTTTGTTTACCATAGTATGAATTTGGTATAAGTAATAAATCTTCAGATGTAAGTGGAACCTTATAAGTAGGCGTTGTTCGTAAGAGTTCTAAAAACATGTCAAATTTCAATTTTTCTTCTTCACTTTCTCCCACATAAATTAATCTATTTTCCGCTCCATTCAAACAAGTTGCAATAATATCACCATTATCATCCAAAAATATGATTTGGTTTATTTCCCCTACAAATCCCGATATTTCACCATCCGCCATTCCTGCGATATGAGCAATAGGCATTTTACTTATCGCCAATATGTCATCTTTACTGAAGTGATTTTCTTCAAGATGCTTTTGCAGTAATTTTGGCGTTCCAATATGAGTTTGAGTTTTTAAATTTAACACTCCTTTTAATAAAAGAGCATCAACTCTAGTAAATTTTCCACAAGTAATTTCAGACACTATTCGTTCCACGGATTTATTAAGTCTATTTGATACAATTTCTAAATTCGTATTGAATGTTTTCAATCTTGCTTCAATATCTGATTGGTCTTTCATATCTGTATACACTGTGGCATCGTTATGTTGATAAAAGTTCCCGCCACCGGTGCTTGCACCGACATTTCGCAAAACTTCATCGTTGTTTAAAGGTGAAATAAGATGAAATCTATTTTTCCCTGCATGTTCGGATGGGTGAATTAAAGCATCATAATTAAAAAGTGTGGCAAAAAGCCATGTGACCCATTCTGCATAAAAATATTTTTTCATTCTATCGTGTTCGTCTTCGCCATAATTAAAACCTCTGCGATTTTCCCCAGGTAATAGTGTTTCCATAGGATCACATGGAGTATTTTTAATAAGAGTAGGTGGTACGTTTCCGCCACAATTCGCTATTTTTATTATATGTAGTAGGTTTTTCATATCTGAATTCGGATTTTTCTTTGAATAGTCAATCAAACAATTAAGCCACTCTTTTGAAAAATATGCTGCTATTTCTTGATCACAAGTATAAGGATTATGAGTTTTCAATTCATTTTCTATCAGATTCTTCATTTTATCCTTCAATACATTAGGAATGCTAATTTCTTCAATTTCTGTAATCTGCAGTATTCCTTTATTCATTATAAAACCTCCGTTGTTTTATTTTTTATACCCTATCTTCTATTAAACAAACTATCCATTTCTTTTTTGCTCCTTCGCTTTTCGTCAGAGCTATTAGAACTACCGATTTACAAATAAAAAACGTGGATTATAAGAGATTTCTTCTTAGGTACATTTCCCCGACGAACCTCTATTGAATTGGTAAATTTAATTTAAAAATCTCTTTCATTTTCTAAAGTTTTCCTAATTTTAAAATCAGAATTTTCAATACAACTATGTTAACATTAAAAATATAACACGAAACCAAAAAATGTAAATGAATAGTTTTTTTATAAAAAATAGTCAGACTATTTATGGAGTAATTCGTATTCCATTGAACGAACTACGGCCCCTCAATTTTATTGATAACAATAAAAAAACCCCTAAATTGATAGAGGAATTTTTTTCAAGTATATTCTATTTTAAAGTTCTTACTTACCTTTTACCCCGCTATTTGCCGGGCAGTCCGATTGGTTCAACTAATAATCAGTGGGGATGAACAAAACTCCCCCTGATTAAAGTTTCACTTTATTTTAAAAGATATTGCTTTAACTTCTTTATTAACAGTTCCATCCCGTTTGGACTTACAATAATCTTCCCATTCGCTAACGAAATATTGCTGTCTGAAATATCCCCTGTAAGTGCACAAGCTCTTGGAGATTGATATTTTCGTAAAATAATCTGGTCCTCTTCTATAAACATTTCAAGAGAATCTTTTTCTACAATTCCTAAACTCCGTCTTATTTCCATTGGAATAACAATACGCCCCATGCTATCTGCTTTACGAGTAATTCCTCTTGATTTCATAAAATGCCACCCTTTATATTTATCTAATATTACGGTATTTATTTTAGCAATAAACAACAATTAGGAATAGTTCGTATTACAGTACTTTTTTTAGAAATAAATAACAATTAGGAATAGTTTATGTTAGAATTCTTTCTTGTTTATTCTTGATTTTTAATATATTTTTCCTTGATCATTTTTATATATTGTTTTCTTTCAGTTAGTTCAAATATAAATAATGCTTTTTTTATGTCTGTTAAACCAACTTCATTAGAGTACTGAACTTTCAATAAAATTGCACCTTTTTCAAAAAATAATTCACCTAATAAGTATAAAGTATTCATATTTATCGCTAATTTTATACCTATTTCACTATACTTTATTGCTTCTTCATATTGATTTGCAAGGTGTAAACATTTTGTTAACGTATGAATGAGTCTTAATTTGATTTCTTTTTCTCTAGGAAATTCTATCTTATTAAAATTAATTAAACTTTGTTTTAATATATTTATACTTTTCTCATACTCTTCATTTTCTGCATGTATTATAGCAATTGAATTCATTATGCTTATTTCTTTTTCTGATAAAAAGTTACTACTACTTAAGGTTTGTTTTAGTGCTCTATTTAAAATGTCAAAGGCATTACTTGTTGCTCCATTTACATAATATATAGCAATCGCTTCATGCCATAATAGAAATTGTTTATCTTCTTTTGATTGAAAATTATTCTCATCTTTCTCTTTTTTTACTATTTCGTAAAGCTCATTATATTGTTTTTGTTTCACACAATCTCTCATTACACATTTTACATTTTCAATATATTTTATTTTTTTATTTTTGGTTAGTGCGAATATATAATTTGGATCAATACCAAGTCTTTCAGATAATTGATACAACAATATGCTAGATGGATAAATAATACCTTTTTCTATCTTACTAATTTGACTTTGTGAACATATTCCATGACATAATTCAGATTGTGACATGTTTTTTTTCTTTCTAAGTTCTTTAATAATAATACCAAGATTGTAGAATTCCATCTTTCCTCCCTCAAATGTAACACTTTATGAGTATAAGAATATTTCCCAACTTTTAATGTAATGTAAAATTAATATAGTTACAATTACTAATTATATGGATTTATAGTTTCTTTTACAAACTTGTATTACAATACGAGAAATTATTAAAAAATGGTTCACTAATAATTAATGGGAGTTTTATCCCCCCACTGATTATTAGTCCACTCCAGGCAGGCTTTTACAGGGAGTTCGACTTCTTTGCCACATCTAAATTTTGAGGTGGGAATCTTACTATCCGCAAATAGCCTGATTAAAATAAATATGATTTTTCACCTTTATTTCTTTTAATAGTTTCTTTTGATTTTTATATAAATAATTTCGAAGGAGCGTATTTTATGAAAAGAATGTTGACCGAAAGAGAGTTAGAAGTAGCTATTTATGTAGCAAAAGGATATACAGATGCAGAAATTTCCAAAAAAATATATGTTACCCCTCGAAGAATTTCAACGATAATTAATCATATTAAAGAAAAATGGCATATTAATTCTAGAGTGGAATTAGGTATTTTAGTTTATCATTATGGTTTTATAGATGCACCCTTATTTTCAAATAAAAAAATTCAGCTATGTAAAAAGGTTGTACAATAGATAGCGGAATATAACGAGTTTAAATTGCAAATAAAAATAGAAGAGCAGACAAACTTTTATTATTTGGTTTACTCCATCACTTTTTAAATTTCATACATTAATATAAAAAGGTTAGAGAATTAACTTCTCTAACCTTTTTATATACACTATTAGGTTTCAAACAGTAAAGATGCCCTAATGCTACCATTGATCCTGTTCCCTATTCAACCTCGTATAAACACAAAAAAGAATCAGACATTACCACTATTCAAAACCAGTTACAATTCTCTCTTTCATTTTCTGTAATACTTCACTGCTCAATACTTTTTGACCAGCAGGAAGTTTTAATATGGCAGCGGCACCTTTACTAAGGTATATTTCTTGATCATTATTTTGATTTACTACCAATATTCCTTGCCCTTCAAATTCGAAATAACTAATATCTTTTGTTTCATTTGTATTATTCTTTATTGCTGTATATAATCCATATAAATCTTTACTTCTATTTTCTCCGCCCGTTCGAATCGGTTCAGTATCATTCGCAACAATTAGTCCTTCTGGCTGCTCACCCTTCATAATAAACCACAGCTTTTCATTTGTTGGTAATAGTAAATGCTTAAATTCAGAGCTATTTAAAATTTGCTGTGCTGGAATTGTTGCATAGATTGGTAACGAAAATGGAGATGTTGTTATTTTTTCAAAGCTTAAATTTTCAGAAGAACTTCCCTTACTATATTGATAATCTTTTAATGCGATCGATTGTACTGATTCACTTTTATTTTTTGATGCATAACTAATTTTACTAGCAAAAATAATAACGGCCATTAAGCACATGCACGGTATCACAAGCTTAAGTAGTTTTCCCATTTATGAACCTCCGCTTTTAATATTATTAGTTTGCATGGATATTATAAACAGTTTCACTCCACCAAAAATTACTATTGTTATGGAACGTACTGAAATTATGATTATAATGATCACCATACCAAGGGTCCATGTATGTTATATAATCTGTTCCATTTGTCCCTTTATAAAACCCATCAAGTACTAAAAAGTGTCCGATGTTAGCGCCATTTTGCCACATAATGAGTGCAATCATCGGCTGATTACTATTAATTTGACTTTTGAACCAATCATACGATTTTGCTCCAGAACTTATAGCTGAGCTAACCCCATATCCGGATAATCCATATTGTATTTCACGTGAAGTTGCAGGATTATTATATGATCCACCCTTAACATACCTAACGTACTGATCTTGTGAAGGAGTTTTTCCAAAATAATTTAAAACTGAAACCGAAGTGCCTGCCCAACACCAATTTGACCTTTCTTGTAATATGTTAGGTACAGATAATTTACGATCTATTGATGTATTTGGAGGATTTCCATTAATATACGCTGACGTTACATATACTTTTTTTCCATCTTTAAAATAATAAAACCAACGATTATCTAAATTTCCTGTCCAGTAATCTTTAACCGCTTCACCATACTCCCATCCTTTAAAAGATACTGTTGTATTTCCGGGAATCACATCTACAATATTTGCATTCAAACTTTTTGCCTCTCTAACATTTACATTCAATGGAGCTGTTGTTCCTGAAAATTCAACTTCTTCTGCTATTATTTTCTGAACACCAATAAAACTAAATGTGAAGAACAATAAAAACATACAAACAATAAAATGCTTTCTTTCCTTCATTTCTCCACCCCTTCATCAGTACTAAAAAACATCAACAATTCATCCTTATTAATTGTTCAAGCTTAATATTACATACTAACGAAAAATGACTTCTCATAAATTGAAACTTTAATCAGTAGTGGTTTTATTCATCCCCCACTGATTATTAGTTGAACCAATCGGGCTGCCCGGCAAATAGCGGGATAAATTCCAATACAAAAAAGGAACCTATAAATTTTTATAGGCTCCTTTTTATTCCGTCGTTATTACTCAGCTAATTCTTTCGTAGCCTTCATTACATCAACGAAGAATCCCCAGTTATTCACTACAGAAGAGATACTGATATGTTCATCTGGAGTGTGGACGTTAAAAATGTCTGGTCCGAATGAAATTGCATCTAATTCAGGCATTTTTTGAACGAATGCGCTACACTCAATCCCCGCATGTACAGCGAAGATTTCAATTTCTTTATTGTATTTTTCTTGATGTACTTTTTCAAATAAATTACGAATTTGTGAGTTTGGATTGTATGGCCATTCTGGATACTCTGACTCTATTTCAAATGTAGCACCAACTAATTCAGCAATATATTTTATTTCTTCTGCAACATGTTGTTTTAAACTACTTACAGAACTTCGCACTTCGTTACGTAATTTAATTTCATCTCGCAATGTTTCAATAACACCTAAATTCGTTGAGCTTTCTACAAGACCTTTAATATCCATGCTCATGCTTTGAATGCCATTTGGAATTAAGAATAATGATGAAATAAGCTGCTTTTGTGTCTCTTTAGCAAATACTTTTTCAACTGTTTCATCCAATTTTGTCAGTGTAACATGAACATCTGGATCAACAGCACGCATTTCTTCTTGTAATACACGTGTCCATGATTCTAATTTTTCTTCTACTTTTCCTACATCTTCTGTACGAATTAAAATTGTAGCTACACTTTCACGCGGAATTGCATTCGTTTTTAAACCGCCGTGAACTTCACTTATGTTAAACTCCATATGTGCTGATAAATCACGTAATACTCGTCCTAATACTTTGTTCGCATTACCGCGTTGTTTATCAATTTCCATACCAGAATGTCCGCCTTTTAGACCACCAACATATAGACGGTATGCATCCATATCCGCTGGTGTTTCATCCCAAATTACGGGAATTGTTTCAACAGCTTTCGCACCACCTGCACTACTTACAAGTAATTTATGATCTTCTTCAGAATCAATATTTATAAATATCTTTCCTTCAAAATGATTTGGATCAATAGCAAAAGCCCCGCCCATTGTCGTTTCTTCTTCAGTAGTGATAACGACTTCAAGTGCTGGATGCGGAATTTCTTTCGAATCTAATAAAGCTAATGCATACGCAACTGCAATACCATTATCAGCACCTAAAGTTGTTTGATTTGCATATAACATGTCCCCAATGATTCGTAATTCAATTGGATCTTTTTCAAAATCATGTACTGTTGCTTGATTTTTTTCGCAAACCATATCCATATGACCTTGGATAATAATAGCTGGTACATTTTCATAACCAGCTGTTGCTTCTTTTTTAATAATGACATTTAATGCTTCATCTTGAATGACTTCTAAGTTACGCTCTTTTGCAAAGCCCACTAAATAATCACTAATTTCCTTTTCATTACCTGATCCTCTAGGAATCTTTGAAATTTCTGCAAAATGATAAAATACAGGGTGCTTTGTTAATTGTTCTAAAGTAGAATACATTTTTCAAGCTCCTCTCCAAATGACAAAATGATATGTAAGTCTTATATCATTATACCATGATTCATTATTTTACCTTTCTTTTTACTTTTATTGTTCATTTTATTTACAACACCCTTACACCATTGTAAGGGTGTTGTAATCTATATCGACTTTTCTTATTAAATAATAGTCCTATAATTTTTAAAGAAATACTTTGAAGGAGATAAAGAAATGAAAAAATTCCCAGTAATTATTACACTATGTTTATTACTTTCTAGTTTTACTATTAGCTGTGAGAGAGCGTTACTAAATAGAATTGGTAAAGATGTATATTACATGCAGATAAAAGACGAAGAAACTATCGAAAATGTAGATGATAGAAACTTACGAAACTATACGCTGCCCGCATATGATGAAGATGGTGTCAAAAAAAACAAATTACATTTAGAAGTACAAAAAAAGAAAACGACCATAAATTAAATGAAAACGCGTTTTTACGCCATTATGTAGATCAAGATGATAATAGCAAAAATGAAATATTATCAATTGAAGTAAAGTCCTATGAAGAGATTCAGAAAGCAGATTTACCTGAAAAATTAAAAGATAAGTTTACTATTAAATGAAAAAACAAAAGAAAATGCTCTATGCATTTTCTTTTGTTCTTTTCACCTGTATATATTTTGAACTACTATTATTCATCAATTTCTCTAACCGATTTATATTCTCCGTTAATGCACCTTTCACAAGAGAGAAATCTGTATTGGATTCTTCTTTTTTTTCTTTAAAAAACGAAGACTTTTGCACATTGACTTCAGCCATCTCTTCTCCCCCTTTTCAAAAAGATACAACCTTTTATTTATATTATATAGCAAATGTAGAAAGAGTGTACACTTATGATTTTCTTTTTAATTCTTCTTCTAATTCTTCTACTTGCTGCAACGTATCCCCTTTTATTAAAGAGAAATCTGTTGTATCTTCGTTACCTTCTTTAAAAAAATCATTGTCATAATCTTTTACCACTACAATCACCTCTACATGCTAGTGTAGGAATGATTGTCCAATTTTATTCAACTTTGTCGGATTTTGTTTTTAATTTATGTATAGAAGAAAAGGACAGAAAAAGATTCTGTCCTTATTTACTAAAATAACTATGATGTATTGTTAAATTATATACATTTTCAAAATCCCGATCTTGCAGGTTATTTTTCTTTCCATCAATAACAATGAAAACGTCACTTACTATTTTTGCTGGTATAATCCCGACATTTTCTACTTGCACCGCTTTCTGCTCATTCAATTGCTCGATATGTTCTAACGGAACGATAATACTAAATTGCGAGCGAATACCACGAAAGTTTGTATTTAACTCTTTCGCGGCTTCAAAAACAACAATTTTCGCGCCAATCTTTTCCCCATATGAATCTAAAAATGCATTTAAGCTCTTTGTATATTCCTCTTCCGTATGCCATTCCATCGTACCGAATACTGCTGGATTAACATTTTGAATAATTGTCGTGTATATTTCTCCTCTCGCTTTAGATGCAATTAATGATCGTTTTATTGATTGAACTGTCTTGCCAATATCGCTAAATTTCGCACCCCATATTTCAGAAATATTAGGTGTTAAAATGAACGCAATATCAACAAAAATAGTCATTGCAGTAAACATTAAAAGATTTTTCCAGAGGGTTAAATCAATTCCTTTTATCATGAAATACACGGTGACAGATATGATAAACAAACCATACCAAGTCTTTCTAATACGTTGCTTTTTCTCCTCGTACAACTCCTCATTTTTCCAATAAAAGAAAACAAGGACTACAAAGACAATCGCTAAAACAAATAAGCCAATTCGAATGTTAGAGATCATTAATCACATCACCCTCCATTCAAAAACTACTCACGATATCATTACATGCGCAAGCTGCTCTCTTTATGACAAAAGACGTGGACAAGCTTCTAAAATTAGCTACATCGCATATATATTAGAAAGTACCACGTCTTTTATCCTGTTATTTGTGGGCAGTAAGATCCCCACTGATTAAAATTTCACTTTACCATGAGTCTATATTGTATATGTAGACAAGCATTCATTTCAAATTTTCGTATTAAAAAGAAATATGTTTCGGAATTTCCCCTTCAGGTACTTCTCCATCCATACTTAAATAATAATGACGAATCGGACGTAAGTTTTCGTCTAATTCATAAACAAGCGGAATGCTAGTGGGAATATTTAATGAAACTACACCATCACTTGAAAGGTTGTCTAAATATTTTACTAGCGAGCGAATTGTGTTACCGTGTGATGAAATAATTACTTTGTTACCACTTTTTAATGTCGGCGCAATTTCTGAATGCCAATAAGCAAGTACTCTCTTCTCCGTATCCTCTAAACATTCAGTTAATGGAAATTCACCTTTTTTGAGTGTTTTATATCTTGGATCGATCGCTTCATATCGAGGATCGTCTTCAGTAAGAGCCGGTGGTCTTACATCAACACTTCTTCTCCAAATATGAACTTGCTCCTCACCATATTTTTGTGCAGTTTCATCTTTATTCAGCCCTTGCAATGCACCATAATGTCTTTCATTTAGCTTCCAAGATTTATGTATTGGAACCCAAGTAAGATCCATCTCATGAAGTACAATCCATAACGTCCGAATTGCGCGTTTTAATACTGATGTATAAGCCACATCAAAAGTATATCCGTTTTTCTTTAATATTGCTCCTGCTTCTCTCGCTTCACTTAATCCATTCTCTGATAGATCAACATCTGTCCATCCAGTAAAGCGATTTTCAAGATTCCATAAGCTTTGTCCGTGACGAATAAGTACAAGTTTTATCATTATAATTCCCCTTTCGGAAATGTGAATTTTATTGTTCCATTGCGTACACGTATAAAGTATCTAGTAATGTATCTTTTTATCCATTCACTCTATGACCAAATCATAGTTGCCAAATGTATGGATAAAATTTGTTCTTTTTCAAACGATAAAAACAGAAGTTTTTTCCTTATTTTTGATCGACTGGTATTTCACGTTTCGATATCCAAGCATCAAAACCTGATCGGCTATTTGCCATTTCATTCATAACTTGGTGCCAATTGTCCTCACATGATTCACCAAATTTTGAAAAAATAGCACCCATTTGTTGTCTTTGTACATCACTCAGTTTTTTCTCTAAATCTGTACCTTTTTCTGTTAAAGACAACTGTTTCACACGTCGATCATGCATAGCTTCACTACTCTCAATTAAGCCCTTTTCCACAAGTTGACGTAGCGGTCCGTGGAGCGCTTGTTTACTTATTTCTAATAGTGATAATAACTCATTTACACTTATCCCTGGAAAACGTGCGATAAAAAATAAAATTCGATGATGTACTCGTTGAATGCCATATTCTTTTATAATTTCATCTGGCTTTTCAGTAAATGTTTTATATGCAAAATAAAATAATGCTAATGCCTCATTCATCTGTTCTTCTTTATGTTGTGTCATCTACTTTCCCCCTGTATGTAAATTATACCACAATCTAGTAATGAATATTTTAATCAACGCATTAGAACTTGTTCAGTCTATTGAAACATTCATTGCATAATTAGGAGATGATTCATTTGAAAAAACAATATACTGTAAGTACATATTTATTGGATAGACTACACGAATTAGGAATTGAACATATATTTGGGGTTCCTGGTGATTATAATCTTGCCTTTTTAGATGATGTGGTAGCACATAAAAATTTAAAGTGGATTGGCAATTGTAATGAATTAAATGCTGCATATGCAGCAGATGGGTACGCTCGCATAAAAGGAATCGCTGCTCTTATTACTACTTTCGGTGTCGGAGAATTAAGCGCCATTAACGGTATTGCTGGCTCATATGCAGAAAACGTGCCAGTTATAAAAATCACGGGTACGCCACCAACAAAAGTAATGGAAAATGGAGCAATCGTCCATCATACGTTAGGCGATGGAAAGTTCGATCACTTTTCCAATATGTATCGAGAAATCACTGTGGCACAAACAAATGTAACACCTGAGCATGCAGCTGAGGAAATTGACCGTGTATTACGTGCATGTTGGAATGAAAAACGCCCTGTTCATATTAATTTGCCAATTGATGTGTATAATAAACCAATTAATAAACCGACAGAACCTATTATAAATAAACCTATTTTAAGTAATAAAAAAGCATTAAATAAAATGCTTCTACATGCCATTTCAAAAATAAATAGTGCCAAAAAACCTGTTATTTTAGCTGATTTTGAAGTAGATCGATTTCACGCTAAAGAAAATTTACATCAATTCGTAGAAAAAACTGGGTTTCCCATCGCGACGTTAAGTATGGGAAAAGGAATATTCCCAGAAAAACAGCCTCAATTTATAGGGATTTATACTGGTGATGTAAGTTCTCCGTACTTGCGAAAAAGAATTGATGAATCTGATTGTATTATTAGTATTGGTGTGAAGTTAACTGATACTATTACAGGCGGCTTCACACAAGGTTTTACAAAAGAACAAGTTATAGAAATCCATCCCTACACTGTGAAAATTATAGATAAAAAATACGGTCCAGTTGTAATGCAGGATGTTTTACAACATTTAAGTGATTCAATTGAGCATCGTAATAAAGATACCCTTGACGTTAAGCCATTTATTTTAGAATCCTCACCTTTTACTGAAGAGTTCATTCCAAAAGCACAAATGGTCACACAAAAACGTTTTTGGCAGCAAATGTACCATTTCTTACAAGAAAACGACGTCTTAATTGTAGAGCAAGGAACACCTTTCTTTGGTAGTGCTGCTATCCCTCTACCTAATAACACTGCATATGTAGGACAACCGTTATGGGGATCTATCGGATATACACTGCCCGCTCTACTTGGTACACAGCTCGCCAATTTATCACGGCGCAACATTTTAATTATTGGTGATGGTTCTTTCCAAGTAACTGTCCAAGAGTTATCAACTATATTACGTCAAAATTTAAAACCAATTATATTTTTAATCAATAACAACGGATACACTGTTGAACGTGCCATTCACGGCCAAAACCAACCTTATAATGATATACAAATGTGGGATTACAATAAACTATCAATGGTATTTGGGGCAGAAGAAAAAAGTCTAACATTTAAAGTAGAAAATGAATCAGAATTAGCAGAAGTCTTAACAAATATAACTTTTAATAAGAATCAACTTATCTTTATTGAAGTTATAATGAGCCAAAGCGATCAACCTGAATTGTTAGCTAAACTCGGGAAAAGATTTGGTCAGCAAAATTCTTAATATAAAAGCATAACCTAATTATACAATTGGTAGTGTAAAACTTGTTTTGAGAATAGTTTCGACACTCAAAATACATAAGGAAAAGGATGGAAAGCACCATCCTTTTCTATTTTAAGAGCGTTCTTCGACTAACGCCCCGTGCGACAAGCAAAAATTCTTAATCCATCTTTAACTTTATAGCTTTTGTCGCAATAAATGTTTTAATATGCTTATCTAATATCCTTGTTCCACCAAAATCATCCTCATAAAAACCTGTTATAGCAAAACCAGCTTCAATTTGGCCTTGGATTTGGTCTTCTAAAGTATGCGCATATTCTATTGTTTGATTTGAATCGATGTAATCTTGAACTTCATCCTCTGGTAAATAATCCAATGTTGATGAAGGAATTGAATGTTTAACATCAAGAATACCTTTTTGCTCTTGGTTATCATCAAAAATCCATAGTAACGGATTTGTAAATCCAGCAATAAGAATACCTTTATTCTTTAAAACCCTAGAAACTTCATTCCATACAAGATGAACATCTTTTACAAACAAATAAGCTACGCTTTTTCTTTTTTATTCAGCAAGAGTTAACTGCCAAGATACACCATACTTATCATTTAACCAGCCAAACTTTTTACTAAACGGATAAGAACCTAAAGGCATAAGAATTGCTCCATCCTGCGCTAATTTATGAAAGACCGTTTCAATTTCTTCTTCTGTCTCACAAGTTACATAAAGAGACATAGCTGGAGTGAATGTGAAATTATGATTTACATAACTATCAATACACATAAACTCTTGGCCATTTAGCGTAAAAGTTGCATGAATTACAGTTCCCTCTTTACCAGGTCCATTTTCATCGTAGCGAGAAATACTTACAATTTCTGATTGATCAAATAGCGACGTATAAAAATTCATCGCTTCCTCAGCTTTGCCCTCAAACATTAAAAACGTAGTAATTTTTTGATTTGTGTTACTCATATGGAGACAGCCCCTTGTTATATATTTATGTAAAACATAAGCCGGCCAAAAACCGAACGTATATTCCTATAAGTGTATTGTCTATAAAAACGATGAGTTTGTCAATTATCTACTTTCTTATTTCTTCTTAAATAATGCTGTCCAAAGAAATGATTCTCCAAACATTTCATTCGGTTGTTTTATTTGTTTCATCCTTCTAATCTCAATTACCTCAAATTCTTTAAATATCTCTCTTAACTTTTCTTCCGAGTATGCAAGACCACCTTGTAGACTCCATTCTCTATATACGTCCCAATCTGTTATTTCTGATCCATTTCGCTCATCTAAATCGCCTGCCGCAAAACATGTTAATCCGAAATAACCACCCGATTTTAATAAGTTTTTAATTAAATCCACATAATTTATTCTTCTATGCGGTGGAATGTGATGCAAACAGCCCGAATCATATACAAAATCAAATTCGTTTTGAACCTCTAAATTAAAAATTGAATCACAAATAAAATGAATTTCTACCCCTTTTGCCAATGCCCTCTCTTTTGCCCAGTTAATGCCTTCTACAGATAAATCCACTGCTGTTACATCAAATCCTTGAGTCGCTAAATAAATGGCATTTCTACCTGGACCACATCCAAGTTCTAATACCTTCCCTTTTAAAACCCTCTCTTTTTGTATATACGAAACTAGATTCTCATCTGGAACATTTTCAAAAAACGGAACATCCTTTTCTCTATTCTCATAAAACTCATTCCAAAAGGGTTCAGCAGGTCTTAATAATGAATCAAGCATTTTTAAAATGTCTTCTTGTGTGTGTAACATTTCAGTTTTCATTAATACCCCTCCATATTTTAATAGTCAGAAAATTATTATATATCTTTTTGAACTTTCAAACAAAGAAAAAACTCCTACATTCAATAGGAGTTTTTTCCTTTAAAATCCAAGTACATCTTGCCATTTTAGCAATTTCTCTTCCCGTACTTTCAAATAATCATGTTCATATTTCCCCATCCGTATTTCACTAACAATTTCTCAGTCTGCCAAAAAAAGAACTCTTTCTGTTTTCGCTGCTACCTTTACAACAGGAGTCACTTAAGAAGAATACTTTGCTGAAAAATAAAGCCGATTTCGTTAAGGTATATTTTTGCTAACGCCTCTTCTTTCATACAATCATACTTTTCTAATAAAATAACGTTTTTGTTCACTTTTTTGATACATTTACGAAACATTCATGTGTTATCTTCATTAAGTTCTTTTCTTTTTATAATGTCGTGTGAGATATACCAACAGAGGAAGCCCTAGATCCCCTAATCCTAGGGCTTTTTTATAAGAATTTTATACATTTTATTATTTCCACTAACTCTTTAAATTGTATATACATAATATAAAATTCTCATGTTGTTATATTTTTTGATGGCCTCTTATCTTTCCTTAAAAGGCCCTTTTTTCAAATAACGCTTTTGTTTAATTTATATTTAAAAAGTTCCTTTTCATAAAGAGTTTCCTTATATGCTATACTCATTTTTAAATAATTGTATAAGGAATGTTAAAAATGGATGATAGATCGTCAAGACAATGGAAATTGCGACAAAAGTTAAGAGCATTGAAAACAAAAAACAGAAATGATACAAACCCTTTGTTTAATGAATGCCTTGAATCCCTAGGAAACGAAACTGTCATTTTCCCCCAAGAAAAAAGCCAGCAGATTGCTACTATTTTAATGAATTCATTTCCTATAACTGGCTCGGGAAGAATAGATTGGGAACAGATAGATAATCAATTCATAGCTTCGAACAAAGAACAACTAATTTCCCTTATTAGAGCAAACCAACTAGATTTTAACGAACAGATTTTTATAATATGGGATAACTATGAAATCCCTGTAGTAAGTACAAATCTTGATAAAGTATTCCAATCACTAGTTGACGTTGATGCAGTCAGTTTTTATTACTGGCTATTAGACAAAGAATATAGATTCGTAATTGAAATAAATGATGAAGAATTGATTAGGGTTGGGTTTCGCTAATACTCTAAGCATATTTCCTCATTCTACTGATCTGCAAAATTTAAATTGTATTATTTATCAAAGACTTAAAATATACAAATGTCACGTAAAACGATTGGTGTTAATCATGTTTATGTTTATAATTACGTTGATTTGGATAACTTGCATTTATAAAATGTAAATATTTTATAAATGCAAGTTAAACAAACATTGTTATATCAAGGTTTGTTTGACCTAACATGTTATATTCTTGATATTAAGACGGTTTTTATGAGCATTTCGTATAAGTGTGATTTAACTGATTAAGACTATTTTTAAAAACGACATATCAGCGATAATTTATGTCTATTCTGTATAAGTGTTAGCAAGATCGTTTGCAAACTTGTTAGCACTTTTTTAAAACTTAAACCAGAGGAGATTCATACAATTTAGTAACAATGTAAAATTGAATTTATCAAGGATAAACCATTTAACAAATAGTTTGCAGCACTGAATGATTTACAAAAGAATACCCATCGATACACTACGAATAAAAATAATTAGCTAATCGAGGGAATATAATTATTTTTATTTAATTCGCACTTGTACTTCTTGTTCTTGTATTACTTGAATGATTAACTCCAATACAATATTTTGTATTAACTGATGCTCATTATCATGAAGTGTACTTTGTTCTGATATGTATTCAATACATTGATATATATACCCTTCTACCAATAAGCTCCCTTTTTCAACTGTAAGTGTATTTTGCCCATTCTTTTTTACCTTTGGTATTAAAAATTCGGTTTTTGTCAAAATAATCTCCTGTTCAACCTCTTTTATTCCTATGACTTTTTCTTTAAATACAACCTTTTCTCGTAAACTAATTTCACCTTTATATCTTCCTATTTCTACTGGTAGTTTCGCTGTAATAAAATTATTTACGTCTTCCCCATTTTCACTCTCTAATATTATACTGTGAATAGGAATCCATGAAGATGCCTCTACCTTATTCTCTTCTTTATTTCCTTTATTTTTTGGGTTATATAATTCAAAATGAATTCTCTTCTCATGAAGATTTAAAGAAACTAATTTACAATAACTATCCGAATGATATTGTTGCACTGTAGTTAATAACTTACAATCTAATTCACGCCCTTCTACACCTTTTTCATTCCTAAATACAAATGCTTCTTGATTTTTAACATTTATTTTTGGAAATATTTTAAAACTAGTTACTTCTGAAAAAATAGAAAATGGAGTTTTGACCACCAGTGAGCGTATTAAAGGCCCTATTTGTGATCCAGACGCTTTACCTTCTTTCTCTAATTTTGATGCTACATCTTCTCCCTTTAATTCAGGTGGTACTTCTTCTTTTTCCCCTCTGTTTTCGTGTGAATTATCTTGTATATTCATTTTATACTTGTAAATTTCATCCCATATTCCCTTACCAATCCATGGATTTTTCATCACCATCCCCCCGTCTGATGAAATTCAAAAAATTTGTTTTTTGTATGTGACCATTTCATCATTATATATGTTGTATACAAATAAAAAAGAAATTGTCTTTTTAACAAAGACAATTTCTTTTTATTTTTATGGTGCTACTTGTACTTGTTGTACTTGTAAAACTTTTAAAGTAAGATCTAGTACAATTTTTTCACGAAGCGTATCAAATGGTTCGTTTAGGTCTGTAGGACAAGGTGAAAAGTCTAATTCAAAAAATTGAGCGCTTACTAATTCACAATATGGTTGTTCGTTATAAAAAACTGCATTTTCAAAGAAATATTTGTCTAGACGTGGTAAATCACCGTTTTTAGGATTTATAAAATGAGAAGTAGTGTCCGAAGAAGAAGCTACTAAAGCTAATGATAGAAAATCACCTTCTGTCAGATCTGCAAAACCAGAAAATGGAACATTTGCAATACGATCATATAGAACTCCATTACACTCGTCATTTGCATATTCAATATTTTTACGAATATAGCCTTGTACAAATAATTTTGCTCTTGTAACTCGTCGGTAAGGTGTACCTGGTACTGGTACGAATGCTACAGGCACTAACTTACATTGTGTTAAAAATACGTTTTTTAAGATGCGTTTAATTTCGACTGCTGGAGGATCTAATGAAATATCGGACTCTACAACAATTTGAAGCGTTCTTTCAGCTAATACAACTGGAATCTTTACAATGGGTGCTCCTGGAGTAAGAATTGGTGTTGCAGTCTCATCACTTAATGGTGTTTGGGTTTGTCCTTCTACCTGACATGGTACATTAATTGGACATTGTTCGCTCATGTTTCATGCTCCTCTTTTTATAAGATTTTAGAGTTTATGAAATTTTCAAACTCATAATACTTGTATATGTCTTTCTTCTATTAATGTTTGGGTTCTATAGTAGCCTTTTTAATCATTATCGTTAAGTTAGTATAATCTAATCATTTTTATTGAAAATTCAGAAAAATAACATTTTTATGGAGATACAAAATCTGTTTTCAACGTATCTCGCAGATTCGGTAAAATTAAGCAGTCTTTATTAAATGAGTTATCTTGAATTAAATTTTGGATATCACGATATGAATATGGTTACCAAATGAAGATTTTTATTTTTTATCAAGCTATATATTCGTAAAAAATCGCTTTACATATACTGAAGTTTTATTTATTGTTACATAAAATCTTTTACCTATCCAATTTTGATATATATTCAAGACAATATACTCCCAAATAAGAAATTATTTTAAATTAGAATGTTTTCTTTGATAAGTGTGTTTTAATCAATATTATAATCAATAGTTCCATCCACTCTCCCTTGAAAATTAGCATAGTTTGTATGAATTCTATATCTAATAGAAAGCACTCTATCATATAAAAATATAATAATAGGTTAATGAACAAGCAGTTTTTTTACTAAAACATAGAATAATATGAACCCTAATTGAAGGGAGGTATAAAAGAATGTCCTGGAATAATAATTGCTGGAGTTCTAAGAAAAATCATTGTTGTGATGATTGGTGGAAATCTAAAGATAAGCATCATTGTGATGACGATTGGTGGAAATCTAAAGATAAGCACAGTTGCGATGACGATTGGAAGTTTAAGCGAAATAAGTGTCGTTGTAAATGTTTCTTTATTTGTTGTCATTGTAAAAAGAAACAGTGTTAAGTTTTTCAGTGCCAGCTTAAAGGCAAAGAACATGCCTTTGGGATTGATAAATACTAGATTATAGTATACAAAAAGCTGACTAATTATTATAGTCAGCTTTTTAATTACTTTACTACATACACATAGGCTTCACTTGTCGTAATATAGTATGTTTTTCCTTCGCTATTGTGTACTTTAGTTAACATTTACTTTCGCATCGATTGTGAAACCTAATCCTGTATCTACAGATCCAGCAACATCTTTATTCTGCCAAGATGGAGCATCATAAAATCGTAAATTATTAACTTTAGAAACAACACGCTTACCTATAATTGATGAATTCACAGTGCTTTTCTTACTAAACTTTACATAAGATGGATCGTTCTTAACCCATTGTTCACCACCAAGATTTAACCAACCATCCTTTTCAGCGCATACAACATAAGATTCCGGTTTATTTAGCTGACGAATCTTAGAATAGCTTGTACCAGGTCCTTTACGTAAATTCACATTGTAACCTTCAATAAAAGCAATTCCATTTGTTACAGCTGTTGGGACTTCTGCTGGTTTAGATGGTTTGTCAGGCACAGAGACCTCAACACTAGAACTATTGTATGCTCGTTTTACATCTGCTCTAAATTGCACTTCTGAAATTCCCATCGTTTGACCAGGGGACAATTGATTTATGAGTTCTTCCATATCTAACTGAGTATATAATGTTCCTTTCTTCACCGTCCCATTTCGAAAATACCCTGGATTATCATTCTTATGATAGATTCGAGAATTTAATTTCAAACGTGAGATATAGTAAGCTTCCTTTTCGTGAATCTTCTGTAAATCATGTAAGTCGAAATAGCCCAAATCTCTTATACACAAGTCTTTTGGTTACATGGCTTGTAGGCTTGTTGAACTAAAAGTTTTATCATTTTCTCTTCCTTCTCCTACATAAACTTAGAGGAACTTTCCGCTCAATAGATCATACTCCAATTGAATTTTAACTCCTGCCGTATGGCTACTTCCACCGGAACCTTGATAATGTGAAGAAAACTTATCTGGAAGCTGAAATGTTGTGGAATCTAGAATCCGAATGTGCTTAAAAGTCGTGGTATATTGATGAATTATTTTTTGTGTTGAATAAATCTTTTGAGTTAGAAGGTTAGATAAAACTTGTTCAAGAAACTGTACTGCGGAAGCATTGAATCGTTGGTTAAGCCCTTCAGGGCTGATAAGAACACCTCTAGATACTTCGAGACAGCTACATAATTGTGTGAGTGATGTACTAGCGACTTGTTGACTAAGCCATACACATAAAGCAACTAACTCCTGTGCTTGATATTTACTCTTTCGCTGAACGAATCCTTTTTCTTTGGCTAGATGTTCTAGAACATGAGGAGACATATGTCGTTGTAATTCTTCAGCAATCAGTTGAAGTTCGTCAAGAATCGAAAGATTCATAAAGAAACGCCATCCTTTCCTATGATTCTACAGAAAGAATAGCGTATTTTTCATTTGAGGGTAATTTATTTTCGTTAGATTAATAACAATTTGGCGAGATTATAACACAATCATCTCTAAATTATAAATCATCACCAATTCAGTTAACTTTTTAATAGTAGGTATCACTGCAATTACTCAATTATTATACAGTAGTTAGTATATAATTTTTAGTCTCAGGTTGAATCATGTATGTAAGATCAAGGATGATTAAAGAAGATTCTTTATTTCAATAATTGAGTAATTGCTGCTTCAAAATCACATTTTCCATATCCTGCATCAATAGCTGCTTTCATTTGATTTTCCATAACTTCACATACACTGGTATCAATGTTATTATCCTCTAATGTTTTCATTATCGTTTGGAGTCCATGCGTATGAACATCCAAGGATGCGACAGTAGCATCTTGGAATTTTCCAGTGTAGTTTTCTAGATTATCAGGCAAGTGGGTAACAAGTTGGTGCCCCACCACTGGAAGTGCTGTCTTAATATGTTTGCAATACTCGGAGACAGGTAAATTGTTTCGTATACAAAGCGCTGAACCTAGTAGGGCAAACCAATAAAAACCGAATTGCAGAGCTGACGTGCTCATCTCAATGATTTCTGCAAAGCGAATGTCTGTCCCCACAAAATGTGGCTGCGAAAGTGCCGCAAGCTGATCTTCAATTTGGTCAAAAGCCTCCTTAGGGCCAGAATATACAAGATATGCCCGAGGTGTACCAATATCGTGAGGGTAACAAATAATCACACTTTCAAGGGCGATAGCGCCTTTGTCTTTAATCATTTGCTCAAAAATTTCGGCTTGAGTTGGGGTTGTTGTAGTAGTATTTACAATGATTTTCCCTTTGATAGCTTTCGATTTGCATTGTTCAATAACCTGCATTGCTATCCTATGATCTGGTAAGTTTAACAGAATGAAATCGCAATTCAGAGCGTCATTCAATGATGATTTGAACGTAGCACCTTCAGCAACAAATGGTTCGGCTGCAACAGGATTTTTATCGACAATAGTAATAATGTGACCTGCTTTCATAAACGCTCGAATCAGTGCGCTTCCCATAACACCACAACCAACTACAGTAATTTTTGACATAAGCGACCTCCAATATGATTTATTTAGTCCACTTGGACTAAATAAATCATATTACTCATATCAAGTTTCGTCAATTTTTTTGAACAATCAAAAAACATCATAGCGTAATATTTGCTAGCACAGCATCTATTCTTGACTCATCTATCTTTTCGTGAAGTGAATAAATAAGAAGCCCATCAATAATGATTAAAACTGCTTCTGCCTTATATACCATGTGGTCATCCTTGCCTCGATAAATCTCTTCCAAAACACGTTTGATGGACTCTCTCCAATCGTTATAAACATTTTTGATTGCAGACCTTATTTCCGTATTGTATTGACCCATAGTGCTTATTTGTGTGAAAGCCCACGATTGTTTTTGATGACTTATCAAAACCATATCTTTGATGAAATGTTTTACTATCGTTTGTGAACTTTCGTTGAGATTGGCGTTATTTTGTTTATACTTTATGTACCAATGCTCAATCTCCGTTTTATATGAAATAGCAAAAAATTCGATATAAGCCAGTAGAAGTTTCTCTTTTGTATTAAAATAATAGTTGATTTTTGAATGAGCGATTTTGGCCTTGGCTGCGATATCTCGCATAGAAACCTTTAGAAGAGGCTTTTCCTCTAAACATTGCTGAAGTGCATGCAGTATTTCATGCCGTACCTGTTCTCTGTCAACAATAAGTGGCATATCCTTCCTTCTCCTTTTCTAATTTAATGTGCCTGATATCTTTTTCCAATCGATACCTCAACACATGAGATTATAGCACATTATTGACCTGTTTGATCTTGAGCATTTTTGCTTTTAGATACCCATCAATCCAAGATTATATAACTTTAATTTCACGTAAGTTTTTTCTTTTTTTAAATATCAGTCCGATTTATTTAAAAATAGGAAAATTCCCATCACCATCCACTTAAGAAATTGATTGTTGTCCAAAACGAAGGAATTGAGCCAAATTCTCATGAATAATTGTAAAAAGTTGAAATTTTCGTTATGGGGATAATTAAAAACCTTAGGTTGATGGGCATGTGGTGCTACCCCGAATTGCCCGCCACATCTGAAAATATTTCCATTTAAGAGAGGAACCTATCATGAAATAAGATGGGTTCTTGTTTTATTATCTAAATTAGAATTATCTTATGGGGTTAATCATGCTAAACATTCAAATCACTTATCCTGAAATAAGTAATTTGAATGTACTCTATTGGCTAAAAGTTTACTTTCATTTTATTGTATTATTACTGGCTAAGTAGTTTAGGCTTTCATGTCCCGTTATTGAGACAAGAAAGTACCTACAAAATTTATGGTAAGGGCTATTTATCAACGATTGTTCATGAGATTTTAGTTTAGACTTTTATGTCTTTCTACACTTAATGTACTGTACAAAGACAAGAAACTCTAAACTGAAATTTTTTAGATTTTATATAATATCCATTTAACCTAATGTTAAACCAAATAAATAAATTCGAAAGAATATAATTTATTTAAAGAAAAATCCCCAAAAATATGAATTTTTAGGGATTAAATGCATTATACGTATAAATGGTTTACCACTTGTTTTATTTTTTTATTGATATTAGTAATTAAACGAATTTCTTCTGCTTTTAGTTCAGTTGATTTCACGTTAGGTGAATACCCTACTTCCACCAACAATTCTATTGCAACCGCATCTTTACAAGCCTGTTTACCGAAGTGTAGGATTACTTTTCTCAATTTATTTGATTTAGTACAATTACTAAAATATCTACCAAAAACATGTATAAATCACTTGTTATTATAAAAGAGTATTTTTTTATAGTTAACTTTTGAGTATTAAACAATGCAATTCTAGACTGATAACCTTTGAATTTTATATATTGTTCAAAGAAATAATCCTGGTGACTCCTAATTTAATGCGCCATCATCTCGTGCGCAATATCATGTCCATTCATATCCGATGGGTAGTAGGTAGGCCAGTGTATGACTTCATCGAATAAAGCTTCACGATTGTCACCCCAATACAAGTGGTAGTGATCAGCTTTATTCGGATAAATACTATGATCACTAAATTGAATATACTGAGGAACTCCTTCTGTTTTTTCTGCTAGTTTAAATATGTATCTTACACCTCTATTCCCTGCATCATATGTCAAAATTTTGTACCCATCATAGATATATTTACCAGAATATTCTTCTTTGTTTTTATAGAATGTTACAGTATCTCCTTGAATCACGATACGGTTGACATCTGTTTGATATCCTTCATTATAATACTCCTTATATTCTTTGGCTGACATTTTACCTTTATGTTTCGCTTTGTAAGCAAATACCTCATCAAGCGTTCCATCTTGTAAATATGGATATACCGATTGCCAGTCTCCTTTCCAATCGGAGAGTGATCGATCCTTCACTTGGTTGTCTTCGAAATACCCTTCATAAATTTTTTCTGTTGCTTCATCATGAGCATGACTATGATCATGACTGTGATCGTGTTCATTTTCGTGTGTATGACTTTCAGATGTTTGCTCTTGCTTTTCAGAAGGTTTTTCTGCAACTAATGCGAGTTGTGTTGCTTCTTTTAAAGCATTAACATTTTCTTTCATTAAAGTGAAGTAATCTTTATTATTCTTCGCATCGTCTTCAGAAATAGTAGCAAGGTGATTTAAGCGTAAAACTTTTGTAGCAGTTTCTTTCTGAATAACTGATGCTACTTTTGGAGTAGAAAACGTTTCGAATAAGATGTATTTTAACCCGTGTTCTTTAACTGTTTTTGTAATTTCACCAAGCTCTTTTTGAGATGGTTCATCAGAAGCTGAAATCCCAGCGATAGGAATTTGTTTTAAACCATAGCGTTGTTCCCAGTAACCATAGGCTGCATGAGAAACTAAAATTTCTTTCGTTTTTGCATTTGCTACAGCAGCTTTAAATTGATCGTCTAAATCTGTAAATTTAGTTTGAAGTGCTGCAAAATTCTTTTCGAATTCTTGTTTATGATCAGGCTGTAATTCTACAAGAGCATTTTTGATTTTTTCAGCTTGTTTCATCGCTAGTATAGGATCTAACCACACGTGTGGGTCTTTATCATGATGATCTTCATCTTCTTTATGTCCATCTCCATGATTATGATGTTCATCTTCGGTTGCAGCACGCAGTTCGATGCCTTTTGATGCATTTACAATTTTAACATTTTCTTTTTGTAATGTTTTTTCCATTTTTTCAGCAAACGGTTCTAATTCTGCACCGTTATAAATGAATAAATCGGCTTTTGCAACTTTAACTGTTTGTTTTTGGCTTGGTTCAAATGTATGTGAATCTGCACCAGGTGGATAGATTGATTTAACAGTTATATAGTCACCACCGATTTTTTTTGCGAAATCTGCAAGCGGGAAAATAGTTGTATAAACAGAAAGTTTCTCATCTTTTTTTACTGCACTTTCTTTTTTATTAGAACATCCAGCAAAAATTAAAGTGAAAATAAGTAGGAATGAAAACATAGTTAATTTTTTTGGCATGAAATTCTCCTCTTTTCTTTTTTACAAGTTTATTTTCTCCAATTCCATGAAGAAAATATCGTCTCGGTATAAAACGTAATGATTACGTTTTAGTTTGCGAACTTAGTATAATACATCTTTTCGAAATTCGCAATAAATAATAATCATTACGATTTATCTTTGTTATAAACTTATTGGGGTAGCACCACACATCCATCAACCTAAGAATTCCGAAATACCCCAAAATAAAAAAGCGTAGAAATAAAACCTTTCTACACTTTTTTATTACTTAACTAAATCTAATTTATATTATTAAAATTTCTAATTAGGCCTCACCATACCATTTCGGGAAATTTGTACGTTTAGACACATGTTAGACACAGAAAAACAAGGGTGTAAATTTAGATGATGGTTATAAGTTCAAAAGGGGATCTAATTTTTTTATTATTACTAAAGATAGCCGGTTCCTTGTTTTACAGGAAATCGGCTAATTTGGTTTAATACGTACAATTTTCTTTTTTTGATATGATGATCCGAATTAACTCTTTAACATTTACACTTGTTAATTTTTTATTTATCTTCCTTTAACTCATACTTTCGTTGCCCATTGGGTACATGGATTGCTTTATTCATCTTCAATTTTCGAAAATCCCCTGTTTCCACGATTTCATTTCTAATTGATCTACTGTTCATCATAATTTTTCAAGTTAGAAACAAAACTCATCCCGTTAACCTTTTTGAAAATATTAATTTTAAACCCCTTTTAGATTTGAGATAATACTTTACGATTTAAGAATTTCTTTAGACACCTAGAATGCGTACAAACAAACTGCTCAATCATTTGATTTAACTCTGTAGCCGCTTTTGTTGGTATTTGATGTTTTGCACCAGTAATAAATCTTAATTCATTACATGGCAATTCTTTATGTAGTAAATTTGCATGACTATAAAAAGTTTTGTCATTTTTTCCATAAACCAATAACATAGGTAGATGAATGTCTTTAAGGCGATTGGTACAATTATAGTGCAAACTATAGCGATAATATTGTTCGATATTTTTTGCATTACCTTTCCGAGCTTCTCGAAACATTCTTTTAAATAATTTTTTTGTATTAGAATTTCCCCACGAAATGACAAATGCTAAAAATGAAATTGCTCTTGCTTTCGCCAATTGGACACCTAGAGAAATCTTATTTTTTAAGTACCCTTTACGCACTTCTGACATGCCACCTATTAAAATTCCCCCTAAACTATTTTCGGGATATGTTAATAAAAATTCCAAGGCAACTGAGCTTCCTGTTGAATACCCACATACAAAAGACTTTTTTATTTCCAAGTGGTCCAGTAAACTCTTTATATCTTTAGCAATTAGTGAATACGTAATTGGCTGACTTGAACTCTGACTGTTCCCATGTCCTCTGACATCAAAAGCGATTACTTTAAAATTTCTAGATAATTCTTCTATCTGATATTCAAAATTTTCACAGGTAAGTGTAGGTGGGTGAATAAAAATGATAGGAGTCCCTTCTCCTTTTACTATGTAGTAAAGACTACATCCCTCTACCTCTAACTTTGGCATGTATTAAATCACCCCAACAATTTATAATCTCTTAATAAAAGCTACTGATTTCATAAGTATTTTACTCTTAATAATTTGTATAAAAAGAAAGAAATATACTCACTTCCTATTTTGTTAAAGGATTCAATATTCATTTCTCTCTTTACAAAACATAAAATGTTCAAAAAAGTTCATTTTGATTAATGAAACATTTTAGGCAGATATTTACCCGGTTCATTATTCATTTTGGGATAAAGCTTTTAATACTTTTTATTCCTGCATAGCTCTCCTCAACTCGCTTATACTATAACTGTAACTTAAAGTCACAAATTATTAATCGGTGCGCGTAGGATTCCTTTTTACTACACGTAGGTATTTGGAATTTGCCATATAAAATGAAGCTTGTTAAACGTTCTTTACCTCTAAAATATCTAATAATAGAATATTATGATGTTAAGTAAGTACTATTAAAAAGGTGAATGATATGAAAAGATTTCTAACTTTGTATGCCTTAGTTTTAATTTTAGCGGGATGTTCAGAAAAAACACCCTCTCTTAAAAAGAATGAATTACAAGTTAAACAAAAAGATAACAAATTGATTCAAAATACAACACATTCATTTCCAAAAAGTAAATCTTTACAACCATCTCCCACTTCAGCCACTAAAAAAATCATTTTAGATGTGCCGCTTATATCGCAAAAGCCAGAATTAAAATATGGATGCGAAGTTACAAGCTTAGCGATGGTATTACAGCATGCAGGTATTAAAGTTAATAAAATGGATTTAGCTAAAGAGATAAAAAAAGATCCTACTCCACTGTCTACAAATAAAAGTGGAGACATTATTCAATGGGGAGATCCTAAAGAAGGTTTTGTCGGAGATATAACTGGGAAAAATAAGGGATACGCTGTCCATGTTCAACCGTTACAAGAATTAATGGAACGTTATCTACCAAATCGCACAGTAAACTTAACGGGAAAAACTTTTAATACTGTGTTAGCTCAAATTAAGCTCGGTAAGCCTGTGGTTGTATGGACTACAGGAGATTATCGCCTTCCAGATAGATGGGAGGCTTGGAAACATGATGACAAAAAAATTACAGCTCCTTTGGATTTACACGCTGTTGTTATTGTAGGTTTAGAGGACAAATACATTTATATCAATGACCCATTAATTGTGAAAAAAGCGCATAAAGTGAGCCAAGATATCTTCATTGAATCGTGGGAAGCATTAGGGAAACAAGCATTATCCTATCGCTAATCTAAATTTGCTGAATATCTAATACTTCTATTAGTTGTACCCTTTGTATACAACTAATACAAAGTGATTTGATAATAAATATATTTTGTCCATAGAAGTACAAAATATAAAATACTCATTAAACCCGTTTTTATTTTGTATTTAAGGCTTTTTAGAATACGGAAGACTTCTTTTGTATCGACGATTTATTGCTAAAGCTATGTATAAAAAATGGCTTTTTAGGCGTGAATATCCGAGCTTATTTCATAAGAAATTTCTAAAAGAGATAGAATATATAAAGTTCGATTAAAATTAAGGATTTTCAACTGATAGGAAATACAAAAATCTTTTCCAATTCTTTTTTACACAGTATCCTTTATTAGGATCATATCCCATTATTGAGTTTATAAAGTACATTACAAGAATTAGTAATGAAACAATCAAAATAGAGTCCTGTTAATACAGGATTCTTCATTTTATATTAAATCTCAGCTTCAGTCGCAATCCCCGCAGCCCACAGAGATTTAATATAATTAATCCATTGATTACTACTTTGAGGTAATCTTTCACTTTCGAATATTGTAGTATTACTGGCTAAGTAGTTTAGAGTTTCTTGTCCTATGTTCGAAAAGTTTAGACTTTCATGTCTTTCTACAAATGCTTAGATTTTAAACCTAGTCATTGCTTTATCCATTGCATCTTGATTTACCCTATATAACGTAATGTGACCTTCTCTGACGAATGATTGAATATTTCCATAAGTAATGCTATGTTTTTTGTTTGCATGTACATGTGATACCCGTAAGTCTTTCTCAAGGTATGTGTGCCTATTTCATCTAATCCGAATTCTGCCGCTGCTCCAATTAATATCTTATATGCCATGCTACGACCAATCGGACGATTCCTACCTTTTCTACTTTGTAATAGGTACTCATTATCTTCTCTTTCTTCAATAAACCATTTAAGCTCCCTTTTCAGTGCTGTAGTAATTTGTATTCGTTTCTGTTTCCCTGTTTTCTTTTCTCTCATAGATATATGACTACCTTTTACATCTCCTACCTTCAATTTCAAAATGTCCGAGATTCTCAGGCCTGTATTAATTCCCATAATAAAGAGAATATAATTACGTAAGCTCTTTTCCTTAAAATATTCTTTTAAGTGCTGTATTTGCTCTGGATCACGTATTGGCTGAACAAAATTCATTTTTCATTATCTCCAGTTTCTTCAGTCTCATAAACTTCTAATCTAAGAGCAAAAGCAAGTTTATAAAACACTCTAGCCTTAACGCGTCGATAAGTACGCTCGCTCATGCCAAATTCGTTATACACCATATAATCGCATACATCTTCATCTTCTAAATAACGCTTAATAATAATGTTTCTTTGGTCCTTTCCAGCACTCCCATTTCCTAAACGACTTAGGAATTGATCAATACAAAATGATGTTTGCTTAATCCACTCTTCTCGTTTACTGTGTTGTACATTAGCCATTGCAACATTTTCTAATGGCTTTCCTACATCATTTGTAGGTGCGTGATATCTAATTTCATAAGAAGGAGTGACTTTCATTTCTTCACGCATCATTCCAAACTGCCTAGATAAACGTACACTTTCCAGAACACCTTCTAATTTTTTCTGCGTTGCTACTCTATCAATTTTTGGCAAGAAAGATAATTGTTTAGTCATGTAAGACCACTCCTTTTTATTATTAAATTACTTTTGTCTTAATGCTCCATGTCTACGTTCATAACGCGGTCCACGAATCCCCATTAAATCCTCTATATCACGCGTACTTAATTTCTCTTTTTTTCTTTTCTTATTTTTCTTTTTTGTTTGATTCGATTGCTTTTTCCACTCACGTAATTGATCACTTAACGCCTTCATTTCCCCATCTCCCTTTTCAAAATAAAAAGGACACCTATTCCTAAAACAGCCTTACTTGCTGCTTTAATGAATTGGTGTCTTCTAGTTTTCTAGCCGGACTGTATTTATTTTGTGATACTTGACTGCACGAAAAGGTTCATCCATGCTTTATCTAATCTTTCTTTCTCATATTTTTGTATAGCCTTTGTGCGACGAGAAATTGCTTTTTTGAATTTCTTCTTCTTTAAATTATTCAATCCTCTCACTCCTTCTTACGAAACACTTTTACTTTCCATTTTTGGATGTTTTCATTAATTTAATACCTTATTACATTCAAAAAACTAATTGAATGTGAATTGTACCTATTTAACTTCAAAAGGATTATTTTGTTTAAAATTAAATTTACTTTTAATTAATAAATGTAAATTTCTTTTAAAAAACTTAACTAAGTTAAAATCTCATTCATTTGTTAATCACGTTACAATATAAGTAAATTCGTTCATAGACGAATACCCTATGACTTGCTAGGAGAAATCCTAGCCTTTTTCTCTTGAAAAAGAGTTTCTACCCTTGAATAAAACTCAACACACCGTCAATACTACAAACGACACGGTAATTTTTCTCCGATTCACTTGCACGAGCAGTTAACTTTTGTTAGCTGCTTTTTTATTGAATAACTCCCTAAAATATGTTAATAATATAGATACACCAAGGTTGAATACGAATGACCATTGTGTTCTTCTTATTCACTGTGCAGTTAGCTTTTGCTAACTGCTTTTTTATATTGAACTAATAATAAAATTTTGGTTTTATTTCTTTTCTACATCATATAATTTTAACCTAAACATCCACTCAAAGTGTTACCTCCTATCTTAAAGAGCACTTATGCATGGTGCTCTTTTCTCATACTGTATAATTCTTTTATACTTGTATAAACTACAGATAGTTCCATTTTTGAGATTGTCACATTCTGTCTTAAGAAGATTCAACGGAACAGTTATTCTTTTTGAGATAATATTGTAAACTTTTAATTAGGTGCTCATATATTAATATTGAATGACAACTCATAGGACATTGAGCTATCTCTCCGAGGGCACTTTTCGCAGTGCTCTTTTTATTTGTTATTCAATTTTAAAATATCCATTTTGTTACACTCCTTGCACTTTTAAATAAGGCAAGCATATGTTATAGTATTATGTTTCATCACATTCCTTTTTTTCAAGAGTACATATTCAATATGTACTCTTTTTGCATTACTATAAAATGAAGTTTTTGTTTAGTTTCCTTTCATTTCCGAATAATATTTCCAACCCGGTTCATACTATTTTTGCAACTTAAAGTTACAAATTATTTCTGTAAGTGCAGCATTTCTTTTGTACAACGAGCAGTTAGTTTTATTAACTAGCTGCTTTGTTTTGCTTAATAAAGTTTTCATTTAACTTTTTGCATAACATTTTCAACTCTGTTCATACTATAGCTGTAACTTGTAGTTACAACTCATAATATGTATGCTTAGTAAAACTCCTCAGCGTATTACAATGGAGCGGTTAGCTAGATTAGCTAGCTGCTTTATTGCGTAAAATGAAGTTTTTATTTAACTTTTTGCATAACATTTTTGCTGCTGCTCATACTATCTTTGTAACCATAAGTTACAAAGTATTGTGGGTATCGTCATTGTTGGATGACAAAGCAATTAGTTCATTTAGCTAGCTGCTTTGTCATTTATTAAGCTCAAAATAGCGTTTCTGTTAAAAACTTTTCACGTTTAAATTGGACGAGCATATGTTGTTGTATGGAGGCAATCCACTTATAGAAATCTACCTTTCTTGTTAAAGAGCATGCTTATATGCGTGTTCTTTTTTATTATGTTTCCTTTTGTACAACAGGCAGTTAGTTTTATCCATAACAGTACAACTCTGCACTATTCACTATAAATTTTCATATATTGTATTGTGCTTGTCCAAAACGTGAGGTGATTACTCACGTAATCTAAATAAAAGAAAGGAGTGAAAATATGCGCTCATCTAGTCGTAAGCTCACAAACTTTAATTGTGGAGTACAAGCCCCCAGTACACTACCAGCTCTCGGTTTTGCTTTTAATGCTACTTCACCTCAATTTGCAACACTATTCACGCCACTACTACTACCTAGTACGGGCCCAAATCCTAATATTACTGTTCCTGTAATCAATGATACAATTAGTACTGGAACCGGTATTAGAATTCAAGTAGCTGGTATTTATCAAATCAGTTATACATTAACAATCAGCCTCGATAATGTTCCAGTAGCCCCGGAAGCAGCGCGCTTTTTCTTAACACTAAACTCATCAACTAATATTATTGCAGGATCTGGAACCGCAGTCCGTTCTAATATCATCGGAACTGGTGAAGTCGATGTATCCAGCGGTGTCATACTAATTAACTTAAACCCTGGTGATTTAATTCAAATTGTACCGGTTGAAGTAATTGGTACAGTAGATATTCGTTCTGCAGCGTTAACAGTTGCACAAATTCGTTAATAAATACAATATGCTTGGCTAATTAACATTTAATGTTCCTTATACACACCAAAATATATGTTATAGATTTGACACACATTTATATCAAACAAGCATATTTTATAGTATGATGACTATCTAGTCATACAAATCTAAAGCGTTCATAAGAGCACACTTATATGTGATATGTGTGCTTTATTTTTTATGAAAATCAAGCTTTAAACACACACCACTCTAAAACAGCATGCATATAATGTCATGTTTCCTCTTTCAACTTATATTTTGGGGCAGAGCGCTGTAACAAGCGCTCTATATATTTAAATAAAGATTTTATATATAAACTGCACATATACTAGAAACATATATACAATACTCATGATTATTTCAGAATTAGCCATTGAGCACCTTTTACAGTGCTCTTTATTTGTTACTAAATAAGGGTTTTGTTAAAGAACTTAATAAAATTCAATATTTTGCTAATATTAATCATAATACAATCTGCTTCTTACCCAGGTTGTATCGAATAGAGCAGTTATTATAAATAGCTGATCTTTTTTATTTTATTCCCTTTCGTTTTTGAATAACATTTTTAACCATGTTCATACTATTTTTGTAACTTAAAGTTACAAACTATTACTGTAAGCGCAGCGTTTCTTTTGTACAACGAGCAGTTAGTTTTATTAACTAGCTGCTTCGTTGCGCAAAAGAAAAATCTGCACATGTATTAAGAACATACATAAAATATGTTGTGGGATTCTTTTTCAGCATTAGTTTTGATCATGGAGCACCTTAAAAAGCGCTCTTTACATTTATAATTAATAACCATTTCGCTCGAACATACTCACGGTTTATATTGGTTAAGCATTATATTTATATAGACAATACATAAATTTTATTATGCATGCACAATTTTTGTGCATGTTTTTTCAATATAATATGGGGGATTTTTAACCATCTAAGAACCCAGCTTCACCAATATAGTTTCAAAATTTCCCATTTCTCATGTATAATACTGTTAAACAATTGAATTCTACAATCAGTAATGGAGGCATTTAAATGGGTAGTATCGCAAAATTATCACAACAACAATTGAATCCTAAAAATTATTCTCAAAAGGATAAAAAACTGAGTCGTCGTCTTTTACTAGCAATAGCTTTTATGCTACCTATGATTATTTCCGTCCAAACCTCTCTCTATAAGCAAGAGCAAATAATTAAGGAAAGACAAATTTCACTTAATAACGAAAAGAAAAAACTATCTGAATTAGAAATACTTGGACGCTATTTTGACAACGATATTAAAACTTTAACAGAGAGCGAAGAAGGTATTTTAAAATTCGCAAGGAAATTGTATGGATTTTCTAAGCCTAATGAAACTATATTTCAAATAGCTGAATAACCTTTTTTAAATAACTATTTTATTAAAACTTTTCATCTTTTAACTGGACAAGCATATGTTATTGTATGGAGACATCCTCTCATAAAAACCTACCTTTCTTGTCAAAGAGCATGCTTATATGCTTGCTCTTTTCTCTTGTTATGAAATACAGATCTTTGTATAAAACTACACCTCTCTAAAAACCATACATACAATATGATGTGAACTCTTTTTTTCTAAATAAGTCTTTTGGTTATAAAGCGCCTTCCTCCCAAGGCACTCTTTAATTTTCAAATAAGGATTTTGTATAATTTTATTCATTTCGCTCCCGATATTATATATACTAAATATTTTGAAATACGTTATAATTCTGTTGTGAAACATCACGTATTTCAAATAAAACATCTTTTGATGACCTCTTATCTTTCCGTAAGAGGTCTTTTTTTCAAATAACTATTTTGTTCAAATTTTAGATAGATGTTAATATTTTTAATAAAGGAGGTATACTGATGAAAAAATCATGGATAAAGATTTCTTTAATTATTTTCACAGCAAATTTCCTTTTAATAATCTTATATTTTGGTGGTACATCTGTTTTTTGGAATAAACCATAAATCAAGTACAGCTGTTATATTTTCCTAACTGTTCTTTTTTTATTTATTATTTTCGCTACTCTCAATTCCTACATTCGATTAGCCTGTCAAAAAAATTTCAAACGGATGGACAGACACCGCTTCAATTCTCCTTTTTTCTAATAGATTAAATTATAAGAATAAAAGGAGTGAACTATTGCAAAATGAATAGAAAAAAATACTCTGATAGTTATAATTGCTATAATTATGAAGATGATTACAAAAAGTACAAATCTTCTTGCCGTAACTCGGATCAAACGATTGTTAAAGTGTATTGTAATTATAAAAGTAATCTTGAAAGTCAATCGGCTTTTAAGGCAACGCAAAATACCTTCCAACCACTTATTGCCAATCAACCTACTAGAGTTTTGTTTCCAGTTGAGGTATTTGATATTAATAATGAGTATAATCCATCTACATCGATTTTTGTCCCTCGTCAAAACGGTATATATACTTTTAATACAAGCATTATTTTTACCCCAACCGCACAAGCATCTGCCACAATAATTCTAGACATACAAGTAAATGGAATCAGTGTATCTAGAAACGAGCAAGGCGGCTCACCAAATGAATCACTTATTGTAAAAACTTCTACTATCGTACTATTACAAGCTGGTGACAGAGTTGACATATTAGCTGAAGCTGGGTCGGCAAATGGAACTATTGTAGGCGTTCCGAGTCTAACATATTTTGAAGGCGCTCGAATAAGTTAAGCTGTTCCTTTAAATATACAATCTTCTTTTAATATAGATGGTTCCTTTTACAAAATTTATTACCTGTTGAGCAATTAGCTTATGCTAGCTGCTCTTTTGTATTGAGTTGATAATATTTTTTAGGTCTTATTTCTTTTCTACGTCATATAATTTTAACCTAAACATCCAGCTCAAAGTGTTACCTCCTATCTTAAAGAGCACTTATGCATGGTGCTCTTTTTTATTTTGTTTTCTTTCATTTCTGTATAACATTTGCAAACTATTTCTATAAGCGCAGCGTTTCTTTTGTACAACGAACAGTTAGTTTCATTAACTAGCTGCTTTGTTTTGCAAAAGAAAGAGTTTTTTAAACTGCACATTTATTAAAAACATACATAAAATATCATGTGGTATTCTTTTTCAATATTAGTTTTGGTCATGGAGCGCCTTAAAAAGCGCTCTTTAGATTTGTTAATAAATAACCCTTTTGTTCAAACATACTCACGATTTATATAAACTAAGCATATATTTACAAAGACAAGACATAGCTTTTTATTATACATGCGCAATTTTTGTGCATGTTTTTTCTTTAATAAAATAACTATTGTTTTAGATTTCATAAATACAAACACTTGTCCATTTCATTTTGTTCTCCTCCCACATTTACTATTAGTAATACGAACTTTTCAGAGGTGAAAATAAAATGGATGAGTTTTTATCTTCTACTTCAATAAACTCTAATCTAGTTGGACCTACATTACCACCTATTCCACCATTCACACTGCCTACTGGACCTACTGGCGTTACTGGACCTACTGGATTACAATCTGTAGCTTACGGCACTTTTTGGCAAACGGAATTCATTACAGTCCCTTTCGGTGCTCCTTTTTCTTTTAATCAGGCTGAACCTTTGGTAGGGGGAGTTTCTCTGTTAAATCCTACCACAATTAATATCACACAACCGGGGGATTATCGCGTTTCTTTTATTTCCTCAATTAATTTAACTGTCCCTCTTACATTCCCTTATCAGCCTGTTATTTCTATACTATTAAATAACAATCTGATTCCAAACTTCAAAGCTACTTTCAGTATCCTAATACAAGATTTAGAGGATGTAGATTGTGATCAACTCACTGGAGAAACTATTTTATCAATTCCAGCCAATTCAACAATTCAACTTATAAATAATAGCTTTGTAGGTAATAGAGACATTGGTACATGCAATAATGGAATAAATGCTTTGGAATTAACCATTATCAAATTAAACTAGTACAATTTTCTCTTTAAAATTAGGTACTATTACAACATCTAGTTTTCAGTTTCCAATGATTTTTTTAATAACAACACACACAAAACAAAAAATAAATCTATAAAATGTTTTATATTCTTTTCTTTTTAGAATAAATAGTCTTTACAGAGCACTTCTCCAAGTGCTCCTACATTTACATATCAAATAGCATTTTTACTTATTTACAAGAGCGGATTTTATTATTTTGTACAAGCACTCTTTTCTTTTTTTTATACAATATATAGATATCTCAAAGAAAGGAGAGTAACATAAGTATGGCTGATTATTTTTATAAAGATGGTAAAAAGTATTATAAAAACCGATCGTATTCTCACCATCAAAAAGATAACTGTTTTATCAAAACCCATACAATATCCGGTTCAAATAGTGCTTTAGCTTTTAGTGTACCAGCTAACACTTCAAGAACATCTTTTGAAGATTTGACCAATAATCACAATAAAACATTACTTGATTTTCGCGTTCCTGGTGGTGTTCAACCAATTGAAGTAACCATTCGAACAAGAAGGTCTGGACCAATTACCTTTACAATAACTGCAGGTGAACAAAGGATATTTCAAGTTGAAGATTTTCAAAACCTCACTCTCACAAACAATACCAATACCGGTAGCACCATTAGTATATTTATTCAAAAAACGTTTTGTATCTGCTGTAATAATCAAAACAATTTTCATAAAAAGTATTATAAAGAACAATCATATTCTTACTTTCAAAAAGATAACTGTTTTATCCAAACTCATACCGTAGCTGGTTCAGATACCACTCCAACTGAAAATGTTCCTGTAACCATCATCGTACCCTCTGACACTTCAAGAAGAGTTTTTGAAGATTTGACTAATAACCACAATAAAACATTACTTCAAATATCTGTTCCTGAAGATGTCTCCCCTATTGAAGTAACTATCCAAACAAGAAGTTCTCCCACGCCAATTATCGCGACTCTTGCTACAAATGAAACAAGAGTATTTCAAGTTGAAGATTTTCAAAGTCTTATTCTCACAAATAATACCGAATTCCTTAACTTCATTGAAGTATTGATAAAAAAAACATTTTGTATTTGCTGCAATGATAGGAATGATTCTTGCGATGAATATTACCGTGATTACGAATGTGATTGTTAGGTTGATTCTCCAAAAGAATCCTTATAAAATGAAGTTTTTCTTTTACCCTTGTAGCATCTAATCATTCACATTTGTTCACTATTTTATCTCTTAACAAAATTCAAATTTAGTATTCATCAATAACTTCAATCTCATGTTAAATCTATGTAAAGATGGTTATAATTCATCCTATCCAACCAAGAAACGTTATATAATGAATTTGCAAACAATCGTTTTGCACGCAACTAACTTTCCGTACGATATAACTCTTTACTAGGAGCAATCCTAGTCTTTTTTATTTCTCTCATATCAGTTGGGTCTTTCCAAATACCTACTTGTTTCCATTTCTGCTTTACTATCGAATACATGGGCAACTAGTTTTACCTTTTATTAAAAATTCCATGTTTCTTCATCCCTTGAATATTTTTCAAATAAAAATACATACTATTTTCAAGCCGCCGTATCCACGGCTAATACTTCTTTCTTTTGTTGCAGTAGAAGCAGGTAGGTTCTTCACTTATCTGCTTTCTCTGTATATTTTTTAAGAAATCGAAAATAATACCAACAAGCTGTTTGAACTAGCAGCTTCACTCTTCTCGTAATGGGGATGCAATTTATCACAATTAGCTAACTCATTGAACTCATTGGCAGACAACAAAAATCGTTGTCTGCTTTTTGTATGAAATCTTTCATTTTACATATAATACTTTTGAACCTGCATACCAATACGAGCCATTTTGGTGCTTGAGATTTCCCTTCCGGGGATAAGTATTTTTTACTTATCCCTTTTTTGTATAGACACGTATATTTACGGCAAAGCTAATTACAAGCAGATTTTCTGTTTATGCGTAGTTCTAAACAAGATTACTTTTTCTCCTATTAAAGGACGGCAGGTACGACTGCTAGTCCTTTTTTCTTATTTCGCATACTATCCCTTCTGTTAACTTCACACTGCATTATCTTCATCATCGTAGTAAGTAATTTCCCAATAAGGATGGTAGTTGTGTTTCTCGAGTTCCCCATCCAACAAAACTAACAAATTAGTTTTTCAGTTTCCAACGTTCGTATCCCAATACCCAATACGAGTTAAATCCTTCATAAACTTCTCTTGTTCCATTTCGATAATTGCGGAATGTGTAATGAAAATACTCGCTCGCTTCAATACCTTTTCTTTCAACCAAAGTGGTCTACTGAAATAGTAGACATAATAAGTTCCGTTCTCTTTTTGCTGCAACATAACATTCTCGTACCATTTGGATGTGTTACGAATTTCTTTCAACCCATCGTCCAATTCTTTGTTTGCAAAAGATATTTTCGTATCGTTATACCAATTGATGTTTTCATAATTCGTATCATCAGAGGAGCTAGTACGAATTGCTTTCTCTCGATTTTTTCCGATTAAATATTGTTCATATGTAAGTTGCACTTATTCTTGAATTGCGACATGGTAGTACTCCCCTTGCTCTACTGGTTTTGGAGTATAAAATTTCTTTTATAACTTTTAAATACGGTGAATGAAATTTTTGTTTTTTCTTGCCATCATCCTTGTTGTATACAAACAAAAAAAGAGCCGCAATATTTTGCGACTCTTTTACAATTATAACTATTTAACGGCCACGTCTTTGCTGACCTTGTTTTGTACTACCTTTTTTATTACTTGGCTTATTAAATGATCGATTATTTTCATTTCTCGAACTATTTCTTGAATCACGTCTTGAACCTTCACGGCTATCTCTTTGACGATTTTGACCTGATTTCTTCGGAGCCGGCTTTGGTACCGGTTTTCCATTTTCATCTACACGTTTTATCTTCGGTTGTTCGATTATTTCTCTTTGTATTGGTGCACCAAGCGTTTTTTCAATTTCTTCTAAATGTTTTTCATCTTTCGCTGCAACGAACGTAATTGCAAGACCTGATCCACCTGCACGTCCTGTTCGGCCAATGCGATGAATGTAACTTTCTACATCTTCAGGGATATCATAGTTAAATACGTGCGTTACACCATCTACATCAAGTCCACGAGCTGCTACATCCGTTGCGATTAAGTACTGAATTTTAGCTTCGCGGAAACTCTTCATAACTCTTTCACGTTTCGCTTGAGGTATATCACCATGAAGTTCAGCACAATTATAACCTAGTCCTTTTAAATTATCATAAAGCTTACTTGCTCTAACCTTTGTACGACAGAAAATAACAGCTAAAAATGGCTGATCACGATCCATAACAAAACGAAGTGCATCTGGCTTTGCACGGTCTGTCGTCTCAATGACACGCTGCTCAATTGTATCAACCGTTACTTCTTCACTTTGTACTTGAATCATTTGCGGTTCATCCATATAACGCTTCGCCAATTTTTTAATATCTTTTGGCATCGTTGCTGAGAATAACATCGTTTGTTTACTACCTGGTGTCTCATCTAAAATATCTTCAATATCATATAAGAAACCAAAATAAAGCATTTGATCCGCTTCATCTAGTACAATCGTTGAAAGATTACTTAAATCAATTGTTTCACGTCGTATATGATCTAATAATCGTCCTGGTGTTGCAACAACAATATGTGTATTACCTTTTAATTTTCTCAATTGTTGTGCTACATCTTGCCCACCATAAATCGCTAGTACATTAATATCTTCTCTTTGAACAAGCATTTTTTTAATTTCAGCTGTAATTTGCAGAGCTAGTTCCCTTGTTGGTGCAACAATTAAGGCCTGAACATCACTAGACTCTGGATCGATTTTTTCTAAAATCGGTAACACGAATGCTAACGTTTTACCCGTTCCTGTTTTCGCCTGCCCAATAATATCTTTACCTGACAGAATAACTGGAATTGCCTTCTCTTGAATTGGTGTTGCTTCTGTAATTCCATTTTCACGTAATGTATGATTAAAAGTTTCACTAATTCCTAATTCTAAAAAGTTTTTCAAATAGACCACTTCTTTTCCTTATTTTTCACATTAGCTTTCATTGTACCATTTGTTTCGCCAAATATGAAAAATAAAAAAATTCTTATCTTCTTTTTTTATATTCATCCTGTACTAGATGAACAAATTCTTTTTGCTTTTTCTCAGATTTTATTAATGCTTCCATGTTAGTAGAAGACAAAATATACTTTTTAATTTTTCTATTACTCCAAATTAAACTTGTATACTTCGGATCTTCATGTAGATTTCGAAACCACTCTAATTCACTTAATTTTGCAATATGGTGTTTCAATTTCATGTCATTTCGAGGATAAAACAAAATTATATCCATTATTACATCAAGCAATAAACTCATCTTCTCCCCTCCTATACATATATATTTCAAATTTACGGAAACATAGTTAAAGGGTGATGGAATTGAACACTACATTCATAAAGATATTTTGCATATTTTTCTTACTATATTTTCAGTCGACCTCAATTATTATGGCAAAATCTCGAACAAATGTGATAAGTGAATTTAAACAAGCTTTACTCAAAAATGATAAAAAATTAATGCAGTCATATGTAACAGAAGGAGTTGAACTACCTACTTTCCAAAAGGAAAAACCTATTCATGAAATTAAAATAGTACCATCTCCAAAAGAAGATACTACAATTCTTATTTCTTATTTCAAAGGCACTAATGATGAATTTACTGTCGGTTTCATTTTAGAAATAGTAACAAAAAATAATAAAATATCTCAAATCAATCAAATTTATGATGGGAATCCACTTATGAAAGAAGCTACTATCGTAAAAGAATATGAAATGAATTGTAAGGAACATATACTTACTCCTACAAAATTCCCATTCGAAATTCACGAATTTCAAGGGTACATCTATAACGATTACTTAAACCTCCAATACTACAATGAAGATATTAATGGGATTTTAAAAATCACTGTTTCACCAGTTCAAAATAAATTAGGCTTCTATGTACATAGGGGAGCTAAGTTCTACAGTTTAAAAAATAATATGAACGCATTATATAATCCTCATTTTGATTCAGCATATGAACTTATCTTTCAGAAGAATGGTTTTCAATATACAATTGCAATTGGTAACAAACGCTATATACAAGGAAAATATAACGTAAAGAATTTAATTAAAATTGCAGAATCTATGAATTAAAAAAACGATCTTTTCGATATAGGAAAGATCGTTTTTTTATTATTTTATACAGTAAGCTTTCCTCCATGATAGCAATAATACTGTGCTGCTTTAAAACTTTTAATCCTATTTAAAGACTGTTTCGCTTTTTCTATATCCAAACAAAAATTCGGATTAGCTATTACTAACTCACGATTCTCTTGAACAGCCGCATCTCCCGTAATTACACAGTCTAAATTCGGAAAATATAATGAAATATGCCCCGAAGTATGTCCTGGCGTCGCTACTATTTGACATTCATTATTCAAAATCATTTGACCATCATGCACTTTTTCATCGACGGAAATATGTTTTATATTTTTTAACTGTTGTATAAACCATTTACCAAATTCTTTTTCTTCATTTGGCATACGTTCTAACATTTCTTCAGCTTGAACTAACCTCTCTGATTTTATATCACCACTAATATAGTTAGATTCAATTTCACTAGCAATAACATTAATGTGAGGATATTTCACTTTGAAATCATATAAAGCCCCTATATGGTCATCATCATAATGAGTAATAATTATATTTTTTAAGTTTTTCATCTCATATCCATGTTTTAATATTGCATTTTCAATTAAAGGTAAAAAACTTGGATATCCTGTATCGACTAACGTTAATTCATTATGTACTATAATTAAACTTGGATAAACACATTGTTTTTGCCCGTTAAATTCGAATTCAATTGGTAGTTCTATTATTTTCATTTTTCTTCCCCCATACCGCTTATAAAATGCATAATAATAACTAAATGATCCACATACATCTTACAATATATATACTATGTAACGGAACAATGTGAATCATTGTATAATCCACATTATATTATTTTAAACAGGTAATCCCCTATTTTTATGGAAATATATAATTAAGAAAAACAATAAAATTGATTAATCTCTCACTTCTTTGTCCATCCTTTTAAAAAATCTATGTTTTTGTAAAAGGAGTGTTTATATGGAGAAACAGACACTTTGGAAAAAGTTCAAAAAAAGCTCTGTAAACCTCGGTAAATCCAGCGTATATGAAAGTATTATTTTATTCTACACAATGAAAAAGAAAGAATTACCTACTAAAGCAAAATTCATAATATTAGCCGCTTTATCTTATTACGTATTAACAATCGATTTCATTCCAGATATAGCTGCTATTATTGGGATTGGCTTATTAGATGATGTTTTAGCAATCGCTGTAGCGCATAAATACGTTATGAGACACGCAGATGCTGAAATTCGAGAGAAGAGCAAAGTAAAGATGGAGTCATTATTTACTTCAGCACAAGCATAATTAAACTATCTAGTCATTTACCATGAGAGCATTGCAGAATAAATTCCTAAACAGTAAAAGAATTTCTCTTAGTCCTCAAACCATAAACAAATAGGGTGTCAGCACTTATTCCTAAGTTCTGGCACCCTTTTATTTGTTCTTATTTCTATCTGTTATACAGTTGCATGTGTCCCCTTATACAAAACTGCTATTGCCGCGACTATAAGGATCACACCCATAAAAGCAGGTGTAGCATGACCAAGCGATACATAGATTTGCCCTCCAATAATAGGACCAATTATTCTTGCTAAAGCTTGAATAGATTGGCTTCCACCTTGAATCCTTCCTTGTTCACTAGAACTAACAGACTTTGAAAGCATCCCGTTGAATGAAGGTCCGAAAATTGAATCCCCAAAACCATACATCAGCATCCCAGCAATAAGTAGTGGATAGAGTGAAAACAAAGCTGATGCCGCAATAAAACTGTATCCTATAATCTCCGAAACCATCCCAAGAATTGCTATTTGTTTATCACTAAGCTTGATCAAAAGCTTTGGCATGATAAAACCTTGTGAAACAATGTCTTGAAAGCCCAAAATTGAAAACATAAGTCCGATTAATGCAGGTTTCCAACTGAAAGTATCCATTGTAAATTGCGTGAAAATTGCTTGTAAAGATCCGTTAGGTATCCAAAATAAAAACGCTGAGACAAGTAACCACTTTAAATTTTTCATGGAAAGTATGTTTGCTAGCTGTACAAAAGGATTTAACCTTACAAAAGTAATCTCTTTCAACCTATTATTTTTTTCAAGGCTCTCAGGCATATATTTGATCCCATATACAACATTTATTAACGTTATGATTGCACCAAAATATATAGGTACAGTATCACCAAAATTGGCAAGTATCCCCCCAATGGTTGGGCCAATGATAGTTCCCGCACCTACAACTGCACTCACCCATCCAAAATATTTCGTTCTCTGTTCTTTTGGAATGATGTCTGCAAAATATGCGAAGATAGTACTTATGCTCCCGCCTGTTATTCCTTCTATTATGCGTCCAGCAAATAGTACCCATAAAGCTCCTCCTATTCCAAAAACTAAGTACCCAATTGCAGAACCCAATAAGCATATTAAAAGTAGTGGACGACGGCCATACTTATCGCTTAAAGCTCCGAGTACTGGTGCAGCTAAAAACACGCAGGCCGCATATACGGAAGTTAGTAGTGTAACAACCAATGCTTGTTCTTCCGGATTACTTGTATATGGCTGTACTAAGAATGGGACTACAGGCATGATGATACTGAAACCTATACCACAAAGAAATACAGAAATAAGTCCGAATAGTAAAGCATGTTTATCTATGCTTTTTTCAGTTCCCCTTTCATTTTTCGATCTAAATATAGACATTTAACTTCTCCCCTAAAAATTTTGTTGCTTTGTCAACAAAATAATAACTCTATTTTGTTGATTAGTCAACAAAAATAAAATAATAAAAAAGCAGCCTATTCTCATTAGAGTAAGGCTGCCCGTAAAAGCCCGATTGGTGAGGGCTGATAATCAGTGGAGATGAAGCCCCCCACTGATTAAAGTTTCACTTTATTATTAAAATATATTACGATTTAATATGTATACCTTGTTTCTTTATTTCTGCATCCAAATGTCTACTATACTTTTCCACAAAGCTAATTATACTGTTGAATTCTTCTTCAGTTACTTGTTCAAATACAGCTTTATCTCGCTCTTGAAACTCTTTGTGCAGATTTTCATGGATTTTATAAATTTCTTTCCCTTGTTCGGTAAGCCTAAAATAAATTTCTTTCTTATTTTCTGACTTTTGGTAGCTTTCAACAAGGCCTTTTTGTATGAGCTTCTTAGTCATTCTACTTATAGCACCGCGAGTCACATAAAAAGCCTCTGCGAGTTGTGTCACGTTAGAATCTGCATTGTTTTCAATATATTCAATGCAGTGGACTTCAGAAGACTTAAAACCTTTAAGACCCTCTTCCATCTTATCTTTATTAAGCCAAACCAGCTTATTATATAATTCCCTGAAACCGTTCATGACCTGTTCTTCTTTATTCATGCCCTGCCCTCCTCACCGCTCATTAGCACATTAAAACTATTATATTAAATTTCTGCTTACGTTTCGACAATATTGAAATAATTATTATAACATTAAAGATATGTGTAAAAATAGGCGCTTATATAAAATAATTTTTAAACAGCAAATTTTGCAAGTTTATTTCTACTTACAGTAAACGGTAGACAAAAAGTAAGAGCTAAGATCATTTCTCTTAGCTCTTCTTTCATAAAACTATTTCACTTCATTAGCGACAAAAAAGTGCTCACATACACTTGATATGCGCTGTAAGTCCACGTTCCCACCAGATATAACAGCCACTACTTTTTTCCCTTTTATATAACTATCAACTTTTCCTGCAAGAAGTGCAGCAGTTGCTAATGCACCTGCACCTTCTACAACAGCTTTCCCACGTTGTAATAAATCTTTCATCGCTACTTCCAGCTCTTTTTCTGATACAGTTACAATATCATCTACTAATTCTTTTACAATTTCAAATGTTAATTCACCTGGTATTTTAACTGCGCAACCATCTGCAATAGTAGGCGCCTCATAGTGTTCTACGATTGCTCCTTTATCGTAAGATGCCTTCATTCCATGAACATTATCTGCTTGGACACCAATTATATTAATGGATGGATTAAAAGATTTCAATGCTACAGAAATACCAGAAATAATTCCGCCTCCACCTATTGGTACAATGACAGTATCTACATCCCACATATCATCAAGAATGTCTAATCCAATTGTACCTTGACCAGCCATTACCTCTACATCATCATATGGATGTAAGTATGTTTCACCTGTTTCCCTTATAATTTCTTCACATTTTACCTTTGCATCATCAAAGGTTTCACCATGTAAAATCACTTCAGATCCATATCCTTTTGTTGCTTCAACTTTTGCCTGAGGTGCAGAAATTGGCATAACAATTTTACTCTTAATACCGAGTAAATGAGCAGATAATGCAACTCCTTGTGCATGATTACCTGCTGAACATGCAATTACACCTCTTTCTTTTTCTTGATCCGTGAGCCGCGACATTTTATTAAATGCGCCACGAAATTTAAAAGAACCCGTTAATTGCATATTTTCTAATTTCAAATGAATTTCTCCACCCGTTTTACTAGTCAAGTAAAAAGATTTTACTAATGGCGTTTTACGAGCATTTCTATCTAGAATTTTGTGAGCTTTTTTAATATCGTCTATATGTAATGGTAGTTTTCTAGTTATCATACTGACACCTCTTCCAATGTTCTATTCCTAAGTTTTCGTAAGTCGTAGCTCCTTTATACGAAAAGAAAAAGTCTTTATATATGTACCCCACTCTGAAATAAACACATTTGCAAACAATTTAACATCCTCTTCATATCGCGTTCTTTATAATGATTTAAACATGCAATTTGGATCCAATTATTCTTTTGTAAATAAGATGACTCATAATGAACGATGTATCCTTGTAATGCTAATGTATCGCCTACTACTTTAGAAGAATAATTTTCGCTCAATACAATAGTAAGTATAATTGGCGCGGCATGTTCTTTAGGTGAAACAAGCTTTAAACCCATATCAGTAATAACTTCTTCAACATAATCATATGTCTCTTTAATTTTTACAAATGCCTTTTCATCTTCAAATCTCTTCAACGCTTCTTGCAATGCATAAATTAAATTCCATGATTGTGAGTATGGAATACTTTCATTTTCTTCATACATGCCAATGTCCATATAGGCCGGCACAGCCTCGTTTATTTTTACAATGTGGTTATGAAAAACGAAAGAAATTCCTGTATATGATTTAATCGCTTTACCGCTAACACCACTTGCAAAATACACATCCTTCAAGTCTAATGGTATTGCTCCAATTGAGCTTATGCAATCTACACACAGTTTCATTTGATTCTCGTTACAAAGAGTATTTAGCTCGTTTAAATCGTTTAACATTCCAGTAGATGTTTCATGATGAACAAACCAAATCCATTCATAATTTCCAGTTGTCATAATTTCTTCTAATTCGGTATAAATAAATGGATCTCCCATTTCCTTTTTATACGTATCAAAATGTAACCGTGCTCGTTTTGCATGTCCAACTAATCTATTACCAAATTCCCCATTTGTTAATACTAGTCCTTTCCCTTTTAAAGAACGTAACTGTAAAGCAATCGCATCATTTGCTAACGTCCCTGTTCCTAACATAAGCTGTACATGTTTTGCTTTTGTCATGTGAAGTAACCGTTTTTTCACATTGTCCATCATCACTTGAAATGACTTAGAGCGATGGGAAATAGGTCGCGTAGAAAATGCCTTTCGAACGTTCTCTTCAATATCTACTGGACCAGGTAAAAACGTATATTCTTTCGTCATAATCCCCCCAACACTCGACTCTTCAAACATAGCAGGGGTAACATACATTGGCTGGAAGGCTGCTTCTTCTGTACCAACTAACGTATGGAAAGATTTGAATCCCATTTGCTCATATAAAGCTAGTTCACGTGTTGTTGCAGAAATGAGTGCTAATTCATATCCATTTAGAAGCAAATAACGATGTAGAAAACGAATTAATCCTAACAACGCTCTTCCATTTCTATATTCACGTTCTACTGAAAGTAAACGAATTTCATACACTTTTTCTCCATGCTCTTGCAAATAAATATCTAAATTTGAAATTTTATAATCTAACGAGAATGGTCGTTTTCCCCGCACTGCGACCATACCTACTAATCTATCCTCATCTAAACAAATTAAATATGTATTTTCTTTATGAAACCGATCTATACGAAACCGTTCTTTCGTTTCTTCATGTTGTGGTATCTCTTCTACAAAAGTTTTATAATTCAATTTATGTATACTTTCAAATTCCCAATCTTGATCAGCAACTTTATAAATTAACCCCATGCCTTATCTCCTTTATCTATTTAATAAAAAATGATAAGTGGAGATTATCCCCACTTATTAAACATTCATTTTATTCTCGATTTACATATAGAATGAGTACAATAATTATTCCACTTAATATAGTGGTAACAATAGAATAAGAATAAAGAATCATACAAATTGGTAAACAAGCAATCGTAATTAGTCCTGGCTTCGTAAACCCTTTAAATATTAAATAAAATACAATAAAAATGCCTAAGAGGGTAAGCGCTATCAAATAATCAAATGCGATTAGTCCTCCTATAAATGTTGAAATACCTTTACCGCCCTTGCCTTTAAATAAAACTGGATAAATATGTCCAATAATAACGGCCAATAATGTTAACATTACGAATGTAGGATCTTCAAAAAGGTATTTTGCTACAGCAACAACGATTGCCCCTTTAATTGCATCACCTAAAAATGTAGCGATGAAATACCCTTTTCCATATACGCGCCCCATATTTCTTGCGCCAGGATTTCCGCTTCCTTCATCCCTAATATCAACGTTATGTCTCAATTTTGTTACTATATAAGCCGTCAATATGTTTCCAATTAAATAAGAAGCCACCAAATATAAAAACTGCATACTATTAATCATGTAATCATTCACTTTCTACATGGGAATACATATACAATATTCAATTACTACGTATATTGTACGTTTTTAACATACATCCCTTTATACATTTTAACATCATATTTTTACAAATCATACAAAAATTCTCATACCTATTTTTAAAAATATATATCCCTCATTAAATAATATGTTCCTTTCACTGCCATTTCTGCTTGTGATACGAATGTAATTTCTTTCATACTTTCTTCACACCATTTCTTAAATACAGCAAATATTTCAGGAACTAAACGCAATATACTGCCACTTACTGCAATTGGCGTTGAGTGCTTAAAGTTCAACTTGTTATAAACATTTACTGTAATCCTTGCTAATTCCTTTCCAGCTTGCATCATAATTTCATGCGCATCATCATTGCCATCTCTCGCTTCCTGAATAACTAATGGGGCGATTGCTGCAATTTTATCTTTAGAAGAAGTATATACTAAGCTTTTTATATGAGACGGTGTCAAAAGTTGAAACTGCCTTTGAATATTCAAACTCAATGGACAAAGACTGATTCCTTGATCGAACTGAATTGCCATTTTCTTTAAAGCTTGTAATGCAATCCAATATCCGCTCCCCTCATCTCCTAAAATATGTCCCCATCCACCGCTATACTGATATACTTCTCCTTTTTTTCCTATACAAATTGCACCTGTACCACCTATAGTTAATATTCCATCCTTACCTTTTAAAGCAGCTGCATGTGCGATCATTGCATCATTAAAAATTTCAATTTTTGTTCCGTATTTCTTTTTTAAACGTAATGTTAATTCATTTGTATTCGCTCCGCTTATACCAGCTAATCCTAAACAAACACAAACACAATGCCCATTTATTAAACTCTTCTGGCATTGATTAATTGCTTCCATAATATGCACAAGAGCTTCTTCAAAATCTATTAATATGTTTCCAAAACCACTGGTACCTCTTACAAGTTCATTTCCGTCTTTATCAAATGCAATTGCCTCGGTCTTTGTTCCCCCGCCATCTACTCCAATCATATACTTCATATGTTCGCCTCATTTTCATTTGCGTATGGAGGGAATGTTATATTCCCTAAAATTATGGAATTCTTAGCACCTGTTGCGCTCGGCACATTACTCGGATTACGATGATACGTTTCGTTTGCTAAAATAGCAAATGCAATTGCTTCTTTCGCTGCTGAAGAATGACCAATATCTTCTTGTATACATATGCTACATTTCTCTTCTCTTAATCCATTCCGTAACATTTCAACAAGTGTATTATTATAACTTCCACCACCACCTAAAATCACCTCATCAATTTCATAATACGGCAAAATAAACGCCTTATAATGATGAACAATTGAACATGCTGTAAACATCGTGACAGTTGCCAATATATTTTCTTTACTATGCTTTTTAAATCGATTCAATAATTCAGTCACAAACGCTTCTCCAAACTGTTCTCTACCTGTTGATTTTGGTGGTTTCATGTTCAAAAATGGATGGTTCATACAGTATGTTAAAATTTCATCTACAACTACCCCCTGCTTTGCAATCCAACCATTTTGATCATATGGTACATGAAATAATCTTTGACATACTTCATCGATTACCATGTTGCCTGGTCCAGTATCGAAAGCAATAACACTCTCTTTACTTCGTTTACTTGGAACCACTGTAACATTACTAATCCCACCAATATTTTGTAGTAGTCTATTTTTAGTTTGATGCCGATATAAAATAATCTCTGAATATGGTACAAGTGGTGCACCTTGTCCCCCTGCCGCTATGTCCATCGTTCGGAAATTCGAGATAACCGTCGTGTTCGTTTCATATGCTATTACTGCTGGTTCCCCAATTTGCAATGTTGAAGAAATAATATTCCCTTCTTGCTTTGGCTGATGATAAATCGTTTGTCCGTGAGAGCCTATTAAATCTAATTGTCTCAAAGGAAAATTGGCCTCTTTACAAACTTCCTTTACAGCATTGGCGAAGCATAAACCAAGTTTAAAATTTAAACTACATATAAGTTGGACATTCGAAGTTTCAATTGATAACGCTTGTTGGATCTCATTTTTCATATCATTACAAAATGGAACAGTAGTAAAATGGATGAGTTGGATTTTAGAATCTACACCACTTCCTTCTATATGAACGAGCGCTACATCTATTCCATCTAATGAAGTACCAGACATTACCCCTGCAATATACATAACGTGCATGACCTCCTATTTACTAAAAAACAATCATGTAAGTAACGAACGTACAACCAATCGAAAACAATATAAATCTAAAAAACAACTGAGCTTTCGATGCAAACGATCCATCAATGAAAGAAACAACTACCGTAAGCAAAACGCTTGCCGCAATACTTGTAACAAGCCAGATACTATGCATTTGTGATAGATTTAGCATGCCTAATAAAGGGACAAAAAGTAAATTTGCACAAATCACTCCAAATAATAATAAAAATACGCCTTTATAACTAAATTTTATATTCATTCTATTTCCCCCTTTCTAGTTTTAATGTGAAAGAAGTGATAGACAAAAAGTCTATCACTCAAAATAACAGCGTGCAGATTAAGGATTAACAGATTCCCCGTCACCATTTTTTTCAATTTCAAGCATATTTTTGTCGTACATTTTAAAGAATGGTAAATAAATAAGGAACGATATTGCTATATTTATAAAAACTAATACAATCGCACGCCAATCTCCACCTGTTGCTAAATATGCACCAATTGGAGCAGGTAATGTCCATGGCGGCATAATATGCGTTGGTGTTACAAATCCCATCGCAGTTGCTGAATATGCAACAGTTGCTGTTACAAGTGGTGTAATGATAAATGGGATAATTAAAATTGGATTTAGTACAATCGGTAATCCGAATATGACTGGTTCATTAATATTAAAAATACCCGGAACAATACAAGTTCTTGATAATGCTTTCGAATATTTCGATCGACCAAATACAATCATAGCTAATACAAGCCCTAACGTCGCACCAGAACCGCCAATCCATATAAACCATTGATATAACGGCTCTGGTGAAATAAATGGCAACTGATCTGCTCCACTAGCAACTGCTTCACCATTTTTCCCTAGGTATACTTCCCATAATGGCCGAGCAACAGTTCCAACAACCGACACACCATGGATTCCGAATGACCAAAAAAACGTAATTAAAAACACTGGAATCATTACACCGAAGTAACTGTCCCCAGCTTTTACTAATGGTGCTGCTAATTTATCAACAACATGGTGTAAATCAATGCTAAAAACGACAGTTACTAGACTCATTATAATAATAACGAATGCTGCAGGTATAAGTGCTTCAAATGAACGCGATACAGATGGCGGTACTTGTTCTGGCATTTTAATCATTACATTTTTCTTCTTACAAAACCTTAAAATCTCTACGGATAAAATAGAAACAATCATCGTCACAAATAATCCATGACCTCCGAGATTTGTCATCGGAAGCATGAATCCTTTTTTATCAATTAACTCAGGCGTTAATGTTAAAAGTAGTGAACATACCGCGAGCTGTGCTCCTGATAAAGCATCTAATTTATAACTTTTCGCTAAATTATATCCTATTCCAAATGCGATATATAAGGACATAATAAACATGGTTAAACGATATGGTATCAATATACTTGTTTGATTCTTTAATGCCCAAACTGATATAAAACTATCTTTCGGCAGTGGTGGAAATGCTACTATTAAAAAGAAGCTTCCTACTATAATAAATGGTAACGCCGAAATAACTCCATCACGGATTGCTTGTAAATGTCTCTGCTCAGAAAGCCTTGCCATCGGTCCAGATAAGTTTTTATCAAGAAACGTGACAAACTTATTCATAACGTTTCCCCCTAACTGATTAATTCATTTACAGTTTTTAATAAAGTCGGGCCGCCAAGCGGTGTGTATGCTTGCGGCGGTATGATGCCACACGGAATTGATTCCTCCTCTGCAAATTTTTTTACAGAGTCAAATCGGTGTCTTATTTGAGGTGCCACCATTACGACATCCCAGCCATTCTTTACTTCTTCCTCTACCTCATTCGTTCCAATTGCATGCACTTCCATGTTCACACCATTTTTCTCCGCTTCTTTTTTTAAAGCGTTCACAACAATTGCACTGGACATTCCTCCAGAACAGACGAACAAGACTTTCATTTATTAATCCTCCTATACTTATAATTTATTACCCTTCAAATGAAAGGAAGTTTCACTTTACTAACAAGCATATGAAGTAGTAAATGAATTTAGTTATAATGAAAGTAAATTTCATTAAAAATATTTTTCCTATTAAATTAATGTTTCAATATGCAATTTTCTCTATTGCAAAATCAACCTCGCCTCATATATTATTTTAAATAATCATATGATAGGGAGGCGTATAAATGATCGTTAAACGTTTATTAATGATATGTTGTATCGTTATCTTGTTCATCCCTTTCTCTTTCATTCCCCCTCACTTTACTTATGCTGAAGTAAATACTACGTACAAAAAACATGAATTACGTGCTGTATGGATCGCATCAGTTCTGAATATTGATTGGCCCTCAAAAACTGGCTTACCTATTGAAAAACAGAAGCAAGAATTTATAAGATTATTAGACGATGTAAAAAGCACTGGTATGAATGCAGTTGTTGTACAAATTAAACCAACCGCTGATGCTTTCTATCCTTCAAATTACGGTCCTTGGTCTGAATACATTACAGGAACACAAGGAAAAGATCCTGGTTATGACCCGCTCGCATTTATGATTGAAGAAACTCATAAAAGAAATATAGAATTCCACGCTTGGATTAACCCATACCGAATAACGATGAATCACACCGATATAAATCGATTATCAAATAATCACCCTGCAAGGCAACATCCCGATTGGGTTGTCCCTTATGGCGGAAAGTTATATTACAATCCCGGTATTCCGGAAGTGAAAAAATTTATAACAGAAGGCGCTTTAGAAATCGTACAAAATTACGATATTGATGCGCTGCATATGGATGATTATTTTTACCCATATAAAGTAGCCGGTGAAGAATTTCCAGATCAGAAAACGTACGAAACATATAATAATGGTAGATTTACAAATATAGAAGATTGGCGACGTAACAATGTAAATGAACTTGTAAAAGATTTAAATACTGCTATAAAACAAGAAAAATCATATGTAAAGTTTGGCATTAGTCCGTTCGGCGTATGGCGAAATATAGCTGACGATCCCACTGGCTCTAACACAACCGCAGGCCAAAGAAACTATGATGACCTTTATGCTGACACACGTGAGTGGATACAAAAAGGATATATTGACTACATTACACCGCAAATATATTGGAATATAGGTTTCACCCCAGCTGCATATGACATATTAGTAGATTGGTGGGTTAAAGAAACAAATAACAAATCGCTTCACCTATACATCGGTCAAGCGGCCTATAAAATTAATAATAACTCCGTCCCTGCTTGGTCTGATCCAGAAGAATATCCAAAACAAATTGCATTAAACAGGCTATATCCTGATATAAAAGGTAGTATGCATTTTAGCTTAAAAGATATTAATAACAATCCACTCGGAGTTAAAGATAGACTTTCAAAAAACATATATAAACATCCTGCATTAATCCCGCCTATGCCTTGGCTTGATCATGATCCACCAAAACAACCGACTTTAAAAGGCGCCTTTCCAAGAGATGAAGGTATTGCAATCGGTATCATTGACAATAGAGATAATGATTCTGCTTATTACGCTATTTACCGCGTGAATGGGAAAAATGAAGTGGATATACAAAATCCCCAAAATTTACTTACTACTGTAAGAAAAACAAAACTTGGAGAAATTTATGTAGATAAAACCGCTATTTCCGGAGAAACGTATACCTATGTCGTAACTGCAGTTGATCGATTGCATAATGAAAGTGTGGCTTCTAGTAAATCTACTATTCAAGCAAAATAAAAGTAAGAGCCCCCATTTTTTTGAATGCGGGCTCTTACTTTTATTTTCGTAGTTCACTATATTGAATATGAATTCTATTCTCAGGGTTTTTATCTACTGTGTAAAGTACAAATAAGAAGAACCATTCTAGTGGCTTCATTAAAATATAAACAAAATCAGCCGACCATTTCGTATTAATATGTTTACTAATCGGATAACCGTATTTATCATAAAAATTACGAATAACTTTATGACATTTTGGTACCCGCTCCTCAATTACATTTTCAAAAGCGTTCGCAATTAATAACTGTCGATTAACTGTAATTCTTTCCCCATGCCTAATTCCTGCTCGTAATGGCTTAACGATGTTTTTATGGCCTTTCACAGAAACTGTACATAAATAATGCCCATCCCCGGAGACAATTTGAGGACTTGGGGCAGGAATCTTAGAATAATTAAAACTACTTGTTTCCATAAACACTCTTATAAAACTATCTGGTTTTTGGCCAAACAGTATTAAAATGAATTGAATAATTAACAAGACAGGAAATAAACTTATCATCCAGACTGTAGCCATTTTTTGATATCCAAAAGAAATACGATACAGCAATAATATAATTCTGTTGCTCTGCGTATAATCTTTCTCATTCTGAGATTGTATGAAATAACCTAATGTATTTCTTAATTTAGCTAAGAATAATAGACTAAAGGCAAGCATTCCAACTTGAATACAAAAGACTGGAATGTATCTCAATCCTCCGAGTTCCGTATAAAAGGCAAAGCCTGTATGGGTAATATAGATGAATGTATATACAATGTTTACTATCATTAAAGTACTATAAAAAATATAAAATATTGGTGAAAGTTTTGTTAAGCCTTTCGTTAATCTCCAATACGAAACCGCACCTAAAATAACTAAGAGAACTACTATAGCAATGTGGTCATGTGCTAAAGAAGCATATTGATCAGACATCATTCCGTTCTTTTCAAATTTATGTAATGGTATTCCTCCTCTTACATCATTTGCATTCCACATAATGCCTAAACCAAATATAAAATAACTCAAACATATTGATAATATTTCCTGTGGCTCGAACTTTAGTATACTTGAGGAATTTTCCTTCTTCGATTGGAAACTATCCCAAGCTTTACTAATGGGATAGCCCAGAAATAAAAATAAAATTACAAATAGGATGACTAACTCAAATAACACAATACCATACCCCTTTTATAATAATTATTTACACAAAGTACAAAAAACCACTCTATATTTTACCATTTATTTACGTTTGCATATACAATTTTACAAAAGATTAAACGCTCTCAATTTACAAAAAAAAACGCCTAAAAGCTGAAACATTCAACTTTTTAGGCGATCTCTTCTATTTATTCTTAAACTTCTCAGTCGCTGCCCTCATCTTCACATTTAAATCGTGATCAATCGAGTCGCGAATATCTCGCTCTACTACTTCCATTTCTTTTTTGAAATTTTCCAAGTAGATCTTCAGTTCTTCTTCCTTCTCTGGTCTTTGTGAAGGTGGTAATTGTACTACCAACGATAACATGGCCGTTAAATCTTTCATTAAGAATGTTTCAAGTTTATGTTGTTGTTCAAACATGCGTTGCTCTTGATAGTACGGAAGTGCATTTAATACTGAAATTGTAATATCATCAACCGTTCTTTGTAATGAAGGATTTATTGAGCGTTTATACGCTTGAATTGTATTTAATGCGTCTGGATAACGGTCATAAAAATACAATTTGTAAAATGATAAGTCTGTCGGTTTTACAGTTTGCTGCGCTTCTTGTCTTAAGAAATCTTTCACTTTCATCGCAGCCACATCAATATCTTCATTTGTAAGCTTTTTCGTAGTTTTTGCCATTACATGCACTTTTTTCTGCTTTTCTTTCGGTAACATCGAGAAGACTTGCTCTCTCGTACGTTGACCTGATGCACAAAATAGAGTATTTAATGTATTTTGTTCTTTCTTTCCTTCGATGCGAATCCAGCGATAAAACAGTGGATGTTGTGTAAATTCTTGTAGAAACGGTATTGATTTGTTTGATATCTTATCTAAAGAATCTTGTGCTCTTTTATATGGCTTCGTCCATGAAAAATACAGTTTCCGCCCGAAGTATACGACTAAAACAACGACAGTAAATGCTATTAAAAGCAATGTACCGAGTAGTAATAGTACTGTTTGAATGAAACTCATTTGTTCACCTCCTCTAATAATCCGTTATTTCCTTGGACGCTGAATGAGTTTCTGCTTCATCTCATCATTAAATGTGTCTAGTTCAATAACGAACTTCTTGCTTGACTCAATAATACGTTCTGACGATTTTTCAGATGCTTCAATTGCAGCGAACACATTTTGGAATGATTCACGTAATTTATCCATGCTAATAGCAGGGTTTTCAAGCAATTTCGTCGTTTCTTCTGTATTTTGTTTTAACGCTTGAGAATTACTTAATACCATCGATTCAATTGCTTCATTCGTTGCATTTACCGCATCAATTGTTTTACGTTGATTCGTTAATGCAAGCTGAATAGCAGCTGAAACTGTTACAACGTTTTGCGTCATCGTAATTGCATTACGTATTGCCTCTGTTAATTTTTCATTATTTTTCTTAATGATGTCTACAGAAGCTATAGATTGTAATAATACACTTTTCGCTTGCTGCATATTACGTGTACGTACAAGTATCTTTTCTAATGCATCGTTAATTAACGGAATATCCCTTTGACGCTCTGGGTTTTGTTTCTCAGCTTCAAGCATGCCAGCAAGCTTTTTCCCTAAGTATACTTGTTTATCAAGAGCATGAATTTTATCGTGCGATTGTTCTTTTAACATTTCAAGACCAACTGTATCCTCTTGTAAGTTATCACGACCAATTAGAAGGGATCTAATAATTTCCTCAATTTGCTTATCTATAGATTGATATTTATGCACGTATGTTTCAAGTGGATTTTTCTTAAATACTTTAAACATAATTTTCTTCATACCACTTGCTTTTAATGAATTCGGATCAAGCTCTGATACTACTTTGCGTAATTCTAACAATGTATTTGGAATTTCTTCATTCTTTCCATTCATCATCGCTGTGACAGGACGTTTTAATGCTGATAACGTTTGTCCTGCTGCTTGTTGTTCTTTATCCCCCAAATCTCCTAGCTGCGACAATACTTTCGATAAATCTGTATTTTGCTCGCTATTTAACTTTTGTACATAAAGATCGGCTTCTTTATTTAATTCATCAAGTTCTTCATCTTTTATAACTGTATCAACCACTACTTCTACATTATTATCTTTCACAATGGATACAGGTTCTTTTTTCTCGAGTTCAGTCAACAAAATCGCTCCTTTATTTATATGTGCGAATTTATATGCACTATATTTCATCAATTATATCGTATTTCATACACATTCTGATTGCTTGAAATCGATTTTTTTAGAAATGTCTGTTTATGCAGTCATTCCCTGTTTCTTACTATAAGTATACCTGTAATCAACATAATTTTCCTCAGACTTAAGACCTAGAGAACTACATGCTGAAGGCGGATTCTTCATATATTTCCTAAATAATTTACGTTCTTTTAATCGTGCTACACTCAATCTTTTGACATTCACCCGTTTTCAATGTGATAATTCTATTACACTCACTTCTATTTATTTTTGCGAGCTACAAATGCTCCCTTTTGAAACGCTAATAACACTGTTTCAAACGTATCATCTTCTTCAATCATTTTTATAAACTCATCTAATTCACTTGCATGAGAAGTTGCATTATCAACAACAAGAAAACCTTTTGGCTGTAACATACGTTTTATATGCTCAAACCACCACATGTATTGCGTGCGCTCTGAATCTAGGAAAATAAAATCAAATGAATGATCTAATTGGGAATCTAAAAATGCCCCTGCTTCTTGATTGTGAACATCAATCCTTTGTAAAAGGTTTGCCTTTTCAAAATTGACAAGTGCCTCTCCAACTCGTTCTGAAGAAAGCTCTACAGTTGTTACATTTCCATTTGTTTCTTCTACCGCATTAGCTAACCACAATGTAGAATAACCATTAGAAGTTCCGATTTCTAAAATGTTTTTTGCATTACACCCTTTTACTAAAATTGATAAAAATTGCCCCATCTCACGAGAAATATTCCGTAATTTTTCTTCCCGTATTTTTTTATTCCGATCATGCTCTTCTCCATATTGTTCAAGTTGAAGTAATAATGAATCTAACGTACCCATTCTTTTCATCGCCTTTCCAAGCAATATGATGAAAAAACTCTTGCTGCCCGTCTACTTTTATTATATGCGAAACGAAATCCTTTTTCCCGTTATATGACAAAGATTTATAATTTTTTATAGCATATTGTTTCGTTTTTTGGTAAAGTTAATTTCTACGTGCAATTATTCCATTCATATTATTTCATATAAAAATTGCAGTTATTAAATTATATAAACCCCATTTAAATGAATCGGTATTTCAAATTCAATTAAGCGCCCTTTTCGGACGCATTTTCTTTGTTTATATATTTCCAGAAGAAAGGATGCTTACAAATGAACGTGATTAGCTTAGATGCTGCTCGAAAACGAAAGCAGCATAAAAAATTAATGATTACTATACCGATTATTACACGTATTTATGAAGAAGACGGGGAAATTAAATTTGAGGTAGCTGGCGAAAAAGATGTACCTCTTGAAATGTTAGAAAAATAATAAAAAACGCATTTCTGAAGAAATGCGCTTTTTTATATTTTTACATTCAAATGCATAAGTTTTTCAGGATTAACCATCATATAAATATTTGAAATCTTCTCATCCTCAAATGCAAACGAAAGAACATATGTTACTTTATTATTTATTGTAACTATAACTCCTGGTATACCATTTACCATTTTGAAATCAACAGTGTACTCTTCTGTCAATCGTTGTGCAATCCCAAAGAACAAACGTATAATTCGATCTGCAGAATAAATTGGATTGATCGCAGTCGTAACTTTACCGCCACCATCAGCTTTGAGTATAGCATCTGTTTTTAATACTTCCAACATACCTTCCGTATCCCCACACTGTAATGATGCTACAAACTTTTCAACATAAGAAGCCATTTTCTCCGTGCTTAATTTTGATTGCTTCGGTTTCTCCAACATGCTTTTTCGTGCACGTTGAAAGATCTTCCTGCAGTTCACACTACTCTTATCAACAATTGAAGCTATTTCTTCGTATTCATAACTGAAAACCTCTCTTAATATGAAAACAATCCTTTCTACCTCAGATAGTTGTTGTAAAAGTAATAAATATGCGGTGGAAAGGGATTCTTTCATTATAAATGACTTTGATGGCTCATCACTCTCTTCTACAAGTGGCTCTGGTAACCACATCCCTACATACACGTTACGTTTATGCGCTGCCGATCGTAATTTATCAATTGAACGATTTGTCGCCATCTTACATAAATATGCTTTCATATTTTCTATAGATTGTGGATCTTCTATATTATTTAGCGAGATAAATACATCCTGAACGATATCCTCAGCATCCATAACACTCCCAAGGATTCTGTATGATAACGAAAATAATAATGGTTGATACGCTTCATATAACTGCTCCGTTTCCATGATGAACTGCCCCACTTTCATATTGCTTTAAAATGTGTAACGCTGCACGTTTCCCGCTTGCTACCGCAGCATCAGCTAATATTTCATCATGCCCTGCCCAATCTCCTGCAACATAAACACCTGGCATTTCAGGTATATTAGGACCCGGCTTTTCAACACGGTCAATATGAGGAAAATCATGTACTACTGTTATTTTCGGTAAATATTGCTGTGCAACAACTTCCCTTTTCCAATTTGGGTGTAACAACTCCATCGTACTTTCCAACTGTTCTTTATCTTCATGAATATGATTCATCTCTAGCACAGGATTATGGTACTTAATTAGACTCACTGCAATTGATCCGTCTTCACTTAATTTAGCTGCTCTCGATTGATTTGTGAAAAATATAGGTTGATCTAATCCTAATACAAATTGATGTGTAGGATTGGGTAATTGTCTCAAGCCAATATCTAATGCACCAACAGTAACCGGTACCGATTGTTCACTCCATTTATGCAAACTTGTTCCTTCTGCACCTTTTATTATTTTACAAGCCTCTTTCGGCGGAGTCGTCACGATGACTGTACCTACTTCAAAAACCTCATCATCAACACAATGTATTCTTTGTTTATCTTCATAATACTCTATTTCCAAAACATGCTTTTTAGCCAAAAATTTTACCCCGACATCATTCGCTAAATCTCTTAATTTTGTTATTATCGTCTCCCAACCACCATCTACATAAAGCACTCCTTCTTTTATAGAAAGCTGTATTTGCTTTAGTACAGATGATGCTAATTGTATTGTAGGAGCAAACGTATATGTTGTTGTCCGGCATAGCGCATAAAATATATTGCGAACCATTGGATCTTTTATTTCATTTTCTGCCCATGTAGTTAGACTCATTTTCGGAACTTCTCCTACATCTAAATTTCCTAAACGAATCATAAGACGTGAGAATTGTACTTTTGCAGACCAAGAAAGTAGTGGTGTTGATAAAATTGAGCGAAAATCTGTTGGGATGGTGAATATATCCCCTTTCCATATTCCATGTGCTTTTGTAGATGGTATTCCACCTGGAAGATTCAAACCGAGCTCATTAAAAGTTATAAACGCTGCCCCGCCTCTATATAAAGCATGTGCACCAAGATTCATGCAGATTCCATTTTTATTTATAGTCATCCCTCGGCCACCGAATTGACTGGATTTTTCTAATACAATCACTTTCTTTCCAGCTTTCGCTAAATATATAGATGCTGTTAATCCAGCAAGCCCACCGCCAACAATTGCTACATCAAATGTATTCATAATAAAATCCCTCCTTATCGTTCTACATACAAGACGAACGATTAAGGAGGGATGTGACATGAAAATAAATTTTTATTACCCTACTTTATTTCATTACTTTTTAATTCGGTCATATTGCATACGAAATAACTCAATTGCAAATGGAATATCCTCTTCACTCTTTATATAATAACTGATCCATCCTGATTCAGGTAATACGTGATGTGGTTTTACCAATCCTTGCTTCACTAATTCATCTCGCTTTAACTTCGGAAATGGTAAATCAGCTAATTTATCACCATGAAGATGGCCAAGTTCTTTCTTACCATAATTTATTTCAATACCACCAAATCGATGCGGTTTTTCAGAAACACCCGCCCAGCTGAGTACTTCATTTCTAATCATTTCACTAAATGACATGAACATTCACTCCTTATAAATGATTGATGTACTTTTAAATTAACATTTTCATTACTTTTTTCCATCAATCCAAAGTATGAATGGGAATACGAATATAGTTTAATCTTTATACCTTATTCTTTATGGAATAAGTGAATTTATTAAGCTACCGATAACAGCACAAAACAAAGACTAGACACATATCCTAATTTTGTAACCTAACTTACCTATAGAAAGGCGGGTAATACAATTGACTGCCAACATCGACTATACCTCCCCCTCAACCAATTTTACTTATGATGTAAATAAAAGTAATTTTTTTCGGAAAGATGCCCAAAATTATATAAATGTACTTGGTATTAAACAATTAAACACTTTAGAAAATACTTCTTTATTAGATATTTATTTAAGTACAGGAAATGTTGTAGAACCACATATTCATCAAAATGCAGCTGAACTTGTTTATTGTATTTCAGGGTCTGCTGTTGTTTCTTTACTTAATCCATTTACGAATCAAATATTAAACTTACCGATAAAACCCGGGCAAGTTGCCAACATTCCACAAGCGTGGTGGCATTATGAAATTGCTACAGCAGATAATACTCATTTATTAGCTATTTTCAACGCTCCAACTCCAGAAGTTATTTTCGGTTCTGACATTTTAAGATTAACTCCAGCTCATATGATGGCCCATACTTACTGCCTCAATGAACAACAATGGAAACAAGCGGTTTCCCCTATTCAATCAACTACTGTAATTGGTCCTCCGGCAAACTGCAATCAAAACCGTGAAACGAAAAATTATCCAACCCAGCCCCTCGCTCAACAACAGAATCCGCATCACCAAGATTCTTATTACTTTCCTCTTTACTGGGGCTATTAATTTGTGAATTTTCAAAAGAATCATCATTTATCTCCTAGGAAAATACCAAGGAGATTTTTTTATTGTATCTTCTCTTCCTATTAAAAATAGTAACAATTGATAGTGTACATACATATAATATTTATATATTAAATTGGAGGTGATAGTACTATGAGTAATTATAACTATCGAAAAAACTACTCTTATAATAAAAATAGTAGCTCTTCAGCATCCTCTCAATCTTCCAATTCTCAATCTTCCAATTCCCAATCGCAAAGAGACTTAGCCGAGCAAGGCTATGTAAAGAAAAAAGGATGTAACTGTAATAAAAATAAATAGTTTATTTTATGGATGAATTCTTTTTTTAAAGAATTCATCTTTTTTTCTAATCGAAAATTTTTAAAGTTACATAACTTATTCCTTAAATGAGAAAGGGTAAATTATACTTTTTTATACGAACTTAACAAGAGTAATTGTTCAATTGATTTATTACTTATTTTCCAAAAAAATATAGTCCTTCCTAAATTTATTAGGAAGGACTATATACAAACCCCTGTTTAATTTCCTACTAAATGTAACAAATTAAACGATATTAATACCTGCACTTACAAATCCAGCAACTGCAGCTATTGGACTTGCTGCTGTTAATGAAACATATAACAGTATTTTATCCCCAGCTGCTACTGGAATAGCTTCAGGTATGATTCCTGATGCTGTAGAACCAATCGCTATTGCGGCAAATGCTGGTGTTAATAAAAGAGGTGCGCCTTGTACTGTAAACGTATTGCTTGCTGCAGGTGCAGTTAATATTTGTATTTGCACTTGAACAGGTGATAATGGAGCTAATGCAGCTGTTGCACTAAAGAAACCTGCTAATGACGTAATAACCCCTGCTCGTGGTGCTACAAATGCATAATCACCTACACCTAATGCTAATGTGATACTTGTTCCACCCGTTAATGCTATACCAGGCTGACTAAATCCAAATCCAAGAAGAGTTCCTGTATTAGCTACTAACGCATTAACTAATGCTGCTGGTGTTGTACCGGAAGCAAACGGAATAATAGCTCCGCCACCAGTTGCACCAGTTGCTCCTGTTAAGCCTGTTGCACCAGTTAAACCTGTTGCCCCCGTTGGACCTGTTGCTCCTGTTGGACCTGTTGGACCTGTTGGACCTGTTGCTCCTGTTAAGCCTGTTAAGCCTGTTGCTCCTGTTAAGCCTGTTGCTCCTGTTGCTCCTGTTAAGCCTGTTAAGCCTGTTGCTCCTGTTGGACCTGTTGGACCCGTTGCACCAGTTGCTCCTGTTAAGCCTGTTGCTCCCGTTGGACCTGTTGCTCCCGTTGGACCTGTTGCTCCACCTCCAGGACCTGTTGGGCCTGTTGGGCCTGTTACTCCACCTCCAGGACCTGTTGGACCTGTTGGGCCTGTTGGACCTGTTGCCCCTGGAGTAGCATTGATTAATTGAATCAATAAATTAAAAAGAACTTGTAAAGTTGCAGGATCGACATTTGAGTCGCAGGATACAGGGATAAGATCTAAAGCGAAGAAGAATTGTGCAAGTGCGCTATAAAATTGTTGCAATAATGTTGACAATTGACCTAAATTAGGAGCTGGAGATTGTAATAAAACTAAAATACTTTGAGTTAATTGTTTCAAAAAATTAACTTCTGGGGAAGGTAATAAGGAATTTAAGAAAATTAAAAATTGATTAAACAAATTGAATAACGCTACTCTGTTTGCATCACTTGGATTTGCAAAAAATGCTGAAATAGCTGATACTAATGAGTTTAGTAAAGTAATTAATTGACTTAATTGTTCCCTAGTAATAGGAACTGACTGTGGATTTTTACAACAATCTGGAGTGAAAACAATCGGATTATTGCAGTGGTTATGACCGAAACAATTATTGTTTGTCATTTATGTCCTCCTTACTTGTTTTATATTTGAGTTTTTCCTATTATAAGGATCATAAAGTTGTAAAAAATATGTTATATATTTACTTAAAATAGGAAACATGAAATATAATTAAACTTGAAAACGCTATTTAATTATGTTCATGACTCACATATTAATTATATGTTTTTAATAATTGACTGCTTAGATTAAATACCTAAACTTAAGAGTTTATTTTATTTTTCCACGTTTATCTCTTAGGTTTAAATACACATATTAATTTGAATATACTCAACAATTAACAGTGCCATTTCTTTCATATAAATATACCTTATTTTTTTACTAAGATTGTGTTCTCTTTTTCAAACATGAAGCCGTTTGTATTATAGAGAACTCACATATACTATATTGAAAAATTCATTTTATATTTTATTCCAATACACTATGAAAAGGATTGAAGTTAAAATTCCTATCATTCAACCATTTATAACAGCTAGAAATTGAATGTACCTTCACTTAATTTTAACTATTCAAATATAAAACAAAAAGGACAGATTCCTTTTCATTAAGGAACTGTCCTTTTAATTAATAATGATAAATTGTAATATAATTGAAGATCCTTGCGATGGTGGTTGCGTATCCAATAAAGTCAATTTACCAGCACTCACTTCATATAATGGTTGTGGTTGCAGTATTCCGTTAACAAACAAATTAATATAAGAAACTTCACTAGGAGACAAAATATTCGTTGTACCATATTGAGGTATCCCGTCAGCATCTGTATATATAAGTTTCTCTCCATCTGCAAAAGTGTAATATAACAAATTGGTTGTGGTTATAGGACCAATGCCCCCAGTAGGACCTGTTGCTCCGGTTGGGCCCGTTGCTCCGGTCGGGCCCGTTATTCCGGTTGGTCCCGTTATTCCGGTTGGTCCTGTTGCTCCGGTCGACCCCGTTTCTCCGGTCGGCCCCGTTTCTCCGGTTGGTCCTGTTATTCCGGTCGGCCCCGTTTCTCCGGTTGGTCCTGTTGCTCCGGTCGGTCCCGTTATTCCGGTTGGTCCTGTTATTCCGGTCGGCCCCGTTATTCCGGTTAGTCCCGTTATTCCGGTTGGTCCTGTTACTCCAGTCGGTCCCGTTATTCCGGTCGGTCCCGTTATTCCAGTTGGACCTGTTGCTCCGGTTGGAATATAAATTGGTGGAAGAATCGGAAATGTAGGTCCAATATTTTCTGGGCCTATCATCCCCTTATTCAATGGTAAATTGTCATTGCGTTTCAATTTAATACCTCATTCCACATGTTTTTTAATTCATACACATCATTATGACCCTATCATTAAAGAATAACTTTATAACTATTCTCTTTTTTCTTCCCAAAGAATTATTACATATATTAAACATTTTACCGTTGCTATAACCGCTTTAATTAATATAATAAATTAATCATTCTATTTAAAAAGTACTAAATCTATTACATTCTTATTTAAAAAGATGAGGTGATTTATATTCAAGATAATAATGAAATTAGAAAAAAAGAAATAATGTCAATGGCCCTTGACATTATTTTCCCTTACAGGCTTACTGGACCTACGGGGCCTACTGGAAGTACTGGGCTTACCGGAAGTACTGGACCTACCGGGAGTACTGGGCCTACCGGGAGTACTGGGCCTACCGGGAGTACTGGGCCTACCGGGAGTACTGGGCCTACCGGGAGTACTGGTTCAATCGTTACAACAAACTCTATGTTCGCTAATAATACATCAGGTGGTCCTGTTTCAGTCATATTAGGAGGAACAAACATTCCACTTTCAAATAACCAAAGTCTTGGTAATTTTACAGTTAACGCTTCAAATGACATATTTACAATTCCTGTAACTGGAAGATATCATTTAACCTATCAAGTTAATACGACAACCGCTCTACTTGCTGGAACTAGACTACTATTAAACGCTTCTACGCCAATTCCTGGCTCTATTTTTTCTCCCGCTTTATCAACTTCAAATTATAGTAATAATTTAATTACTAATTTAAATGCTGGTAATACAATTTCACTACAATTATTTGGTATATTATCCGTCGTGAATTTAGTTGGAGGTGGATCAACAGGTGCCTCTCTTACAATTATACGAATTGATTAAAAAATGATTCATTCTTTTTATAATAAACAATCTAAATACTCAATTGATAAATATTACGATAGTGATTAAGTAATAAAAATAAATTGTACTATATCCATAGTAGAAAACATCTATACTAAATTTTCCGTATATATATTATCAATTTACACTTCCCCCATGTCGATGTTACATTAAAGATGAAGATCGTTTCTTCTTTACAGACCATCTCAATATGTATTTGAGGAACATCTCCAATCCTATACGCGAGAGCAATACTATATTGACACTCAATTGAGTGTCTTTTTTTATATTCAAAAAAATAATACCATCTCTTATAGATGGTTTTAACAATACACATTTACTTTTACTCTTTATATTATTGCCAGCTTATAAAGCTGGATAATAAATAGTCATACTTAACCGCGTTAATGTTCTTCCTGAATTAGTATAAGTATGCGGTCTATCCGCCTTAAAGCGAATTGAGTCTCCATTATTTAACGTATATTGACAATCATTTATGTCAATTGTCAATTTCCCTTCAATTTGTTAACCCTAAAGGAATATTATTCGGACTCACAGTAGTCTCTACTTTTATACTCCCTTACTACAATTCATATTCAAGTTTTCTTCTTTTCTCATTATTTCTAGGTATAGTCGGTTTACTGAGTACATTTAGTTGGAGTTTATTTGGTTCAATATTCCAAAAATTATTAGTAAAACATAACCAATTATTCAACATCATTATGGCTGTTTTATTAGTTTTCAGTGCCGTTTCAATCGTTATCCACTAGCTATCAACTCATTCTGGATGCTTTTTTCATCCTCTTTTCTGTATACACCACATCATTATTATAATCATCTTAAAATGTTTTTATTAGTAATCTATTTCGTAGTTCTAATTTATGGATTGGGACTACGAAATAAACTAAAATGTTTCTCACTATATAATATTAATTTTGTTGTGTGACGCTAGCTTAATAAATCTCTTCAATATTATTCGATTTACTATTATATGATTGTATGCAAAATGAAAACAATACGTCTACAACATAGGCATTTGAAAATCTTTTTATAATTATAGAAAAAAAATACGTTATAATATAAATTACTGTTCTTTAGGAGGATCACAATGGCTGATAAGTATAAATTTTTAATTCTCATTGTTACCGCATTTTTTTCATTCTTTTCTTTAATAAAAGATTTCCGCAATACTTCAAAAAGTTTCTTTTGGGGTAGTTTTATAATTCTTACTAGCTTCATGATACTATTAATACATGCTCTAGATTTAACTCAAATATTTTTTTATCCAAAGCAAATTGCGCTTGAATTTATTACAATCCCACGTAAATTATTTCTACCATCTGTCACTGAGGCTGCCAGTTTCCCTCCAACACTAAGATAATAATTTGATGAAGAGCTCTTTCTAAAAGAGCTCTTTTTTAACCTGTACGTACCATATACAAAATCCAACCTTAATCACTAAATTACTTATAAGAATCTAACTTGTAAAACGCATAATAATTATATTTATTTACTAGTATACAAGCCGTATCTCTTAGTAGAAGCACAGCATAATATACGATACAGGACAAAACTTTCAAAAAAACTTGTCTGAGTTAATTCTCAAAAAGGAGTGAATATAAATGCCTATCGTTAAACCTTTTATAGCTGGAAGACGATTTGTAAGTACAGCCGCAACAGGAACTGTTGCTGGAGCAGATTTAACTTTTGCTAACACAGACTTCACTGATGACACTGGTGCTGTAACAACATTCCCTGCTTCATATGCCTTTTTAACACTTTATATTAATGGTGTTATTCAAACAGGTGATACTATTACTGGTGTAACTACTACAGCTGCTACTATTGTAGGAGGAGCAGTCCTAGATGGAGGCACTCCTATCGCAATTGAATTTACTATAACGTAACTTTAGTTGTCTTTTTAGAGGTTTCATTAAAAGAAACCTCTAATTTTAAAAATTCATATCAATTTTAGTAGCAACTACATAATACAGTGCATATACTAGATAGAATGATAGAAATTTATACTCACTCTCAAAAAGAGCACTTATCTATAGTGATCTTTTATATAGCGCAATAATTTTTCGTCTATTTGCTCTTGGAGAACCTACTAAGCAGTTAGCTAAATTAGCTAACTGCTTTTTCCATATAGTATTTATTATTATTCATAGCTTTATCCGTAATAGTAACGCTTGTGCACTATCTACTATAAATTTTCATATATTGTATTATGCTTGTCCAAAATGTGAAGTTAATATTCACGAAATCTAAATACAAGAAAGGAGTGAAAATATGCGCTCATCCATTCGTAAATTCGCTAATTTTAATTGTGAAGCACAAGCATCTAGTACACTACCTGCCCTAGGTTTTGCCTTCAATGCTACTTCACCTCAATTTGCAACATTATTTACACCACTACTATTACCTAGTACAGGCCCAAATCCTAACATTACTGTCCCTGTAATCAATGATACAATTAGTACTGGAACTGGTATTAAAATTCAGGTAGCTGGTATTTATCAAATTAGCTATACATTAACGATTAGCCTTGATAACGTTCCAGTAGCTCCGGAAGCAGCACGCTTTTTCTTGACATTAAATTCATCGACTAATGTTATTGCAGGATCCGGAACCGCAGTCCGTTCTAATATTATCGGAACTGGTGAAGTCGATGTATCAAGTGGTGTCATTCTAATTAACTTAAACCCTGGTGATTTAATTCAAATTGTCCCCGTTGAAGTAATAGGTACAGTAGATATTCGTTCTGCAGCATTAACAGTTGCGCAAATTCGTTAATAAAGTGAAACTTTAATCAGCCCTCACCAATCGGACTTTACGGGCAGTCCAGCCCCCACCTAACTTCTTTGCTTCTGCTGAATTTTGAGGTGGGGGTCTTACTACCCGGCAAATAGCAGGATAAAAACAAAAGACTTGGCTAATTAACATTTATTGTTCCTTATACACAATATCTTTTTATAGATTTGACACACATTTATATTAAACAAGCATATTTTATTGTATGACTATATAGTCATACAAATCTAAAGCGTTCATAAAAGCACACTTATATGTGTGCTTTATTTTTAATTAAAACCTACAACATCCTCACACAATATCCATATATTATCTTGATTCCTCTCTAAATGTATGGTTTGTCTCAGAGCGCTTTTAACAGCGCTCTTTTTATTTAAACTCCGATTTTTAAAGTTCGATTTTTAAAGTTCGATTTTTAAAGTTCGATTTTTAAAGTTCGATTTTATGATTTACGTTATTATACACATGCTACGCTACTTTTGAAACAAGGTATACATCCAAAGACTGTAAGTGAACACTTCAGTTATAAAGATATGTTCATAACATTAAATCGCTATTCACATGTTTTGCCTGGAATGCAGGTGGATGCTGTTAAAATATGTAGTGAAAGACCATTTGGATAGTAATATTTGCAAATATAAAAAATGCGGTTTCTCCTCTCAAGAGAAACCGCAACATATCAATGCTTTTACTATATTTTAAACTGACTCGTATACAAATCAAAATAAAACCCTCTATCTTCCATGAGAGATTCATGATTCCCTCTTTCTAAAATATTTCCATCTTTTATAACAAGAATTTGATCTGCTTTTTCAATTGTTTTAAGTCGATGAGCGATCACAAAACTTGTGCGACCTCTCATTAAATTATTTAGTCCTGCTTGTATTTGTAATTCTGTTCTTGTATCAATATTTGATGTCGCTTCATCGAGAATTAATATATCTGCATCTGCTAAAATTGCTCGTGCAATCGCTAGAAGTTGTTTTTGTCCTTGACTTAAATTCGATCCTTCTGAAGTAATTTCTGTTTCATATTGATTTGGCAAATGCTTAATAAAAGAATGTGCAGATGCTGCCTTAGCTGCAGTGATAACTTCTTCATCAGTAGCATCTAAGCGTCCATAACGGATATTATCCATAATCGAACCAGCAAATAAATACGTATCCTGTAAAACTACACCTATTTTACTTCGTAAAGAATTAATATCATAATCTTTTATATCTTTTCCATCAATATGAATTTGTCCTTGCTGTATATCGTAAAAGCGAGTTAACAAATTAATGATTGTTGTTTTCCCTGATCCAGTCGGACCAACTAAAGCAATTGTCTCTCCTGGCTGCGCTTTAAGACTCACTTCTTTTAAAATCGTTTTATTTTCTGCGTAGCTAAATGAAACATTCTCAAGTGCAACATGCCCTTGTAAATTTTGTACAACGAATGCGTCTTTTTTATTTTGAATTTCTGGTACTTCATCCATAATTTCAAAAACACGTTCTCCACCAGCAACTGCCGCTTGAATTGTATTCATTAAAGTCGCAAATTGACTTAGCGGTCTTGAGAATTGACGAGAATAATTAATAAAAGCCGCAATAACTCCTACTGTTGTCATTCCGTTTAAGACCATAACTGATCCAGTCCCAATGACAAGGCCCATACCTAAATTATTAATAAAGTTCATACTTGGAAAAATAAAAGCTGAAAATGTATCAGCCTTCGTAGCTGAAACTCTTAGCTGTTCATTAATTTTATTGAAATTTTGTACAGTTTCTTTTTCTTTTCCGTACAACGTTGTAACATCCGCACCTGTAATTGCTTCCTCAATAAATCCATTTAATTCACCTAAATCTTTTTGACGCTTCGCAAAGTTTTTACCACTATATGCAACTAGTTTTTTTGTAACGTAAAACATAATAGGTACTGTAATTAAAGTTACAATTGCTAAAATCCAATTTAAGGCGAACATTGCAATCGTTACACCTATAAAAGTTAATGCTGATGAAATAATTTGTACAACGCTTTGTGTCAAGGCTTGATTCAAATTATCTATATCATTTGTCACACGGCTCATTAAATCACCTTGAGAACGCACATCAAAGAACCGTAAAGAAAGCGTTTGGATTTTCTCAAAAATATCTTGTCGTATTTTTTGAATTGTTTTTAATGCAACGTTAATCATGACAAACGTTTGTAACCATGTTAAAAGTACAGTTACACCATAAATCGCGATAAGTAACATACACATTCTTGCTGTACCACTTAAATCTTTCGGTACAATATATTGATCTATAATGACTCCCATAAAATAGGGGCCTAATAATCCAAGTAATGTAGTAACAACGACTAGAAATATAACAAACATAAGAGCAGCTTTTTGATAGCCCATATAGTTCCATACCCGCATTACAGTTCCTTGAGCATTTTTAGCTTTTCCCATCTTTGGGGTGTTTCGTCCACCTTTATTAGCAAATTGCCCTTGAAAATTACGCATGTTCTTCCCCACCTTCTTTATCCAAATTACCACCTTGGGAAAGATAAATTTCCTGATAAACCTCACTTTGTTCTAACAATTGTTCATGTGTACCATTGCCAACTAATTCACCATTATCTAATACAAGTATTTTATCCGCATCCATTATGGAAGAAATTTTAGACGCAATTAATAAAGTTGTTGTGCCTTTATATTTTGTTTTTAAAGCTATTTGAATAGTAGCCTCTGATTTTGCATCAACTGCTGATGTAGAATCATCTAATATGAGAATCGGTGGTTTTCTCACAAGTGCCCTTGCAATTGATACACGTTGTTTTTGTCCACCTGATAGATTTGTCGCGCCTTGTGTTAAATTATATTGATAAGATTCTTCCAGCTTATTGATAAACTCAGTCGCACAAGCTGATGCAGCTGCTACTTCCAGCTCGTCATGTGTTGCATCTTCTTTACCATAACGTAAATTTTCTTCTATACTGCCTGAGAACAACAACGCCTTCTGAGGTACAAACCCTATTGAAGCACGGAGTTTTTGCAAATCATATTTTTTAACATCTATTCCATCTATACATATTTCACCATGATCCACATCATATAGACGTGGTAACAGTTTCGCTAAGGTAGATTTACCACTTCCAGTTGATCCAATAATCCCTACTTTTTCACCTTTTTGTATGCTAAACGAAATATCTTTTAAAACGTATTCATTATTTTTCGTATAGCTATAACTAACATTTTTAAATTCGATATTTCCTTCAATTTTCTCAGGTTTGATCGCATTCGCTTCGCTTATAATATCAACCTCGGTATTTAACACTTGCTGTACACGATCCGCAGATGGAAAAGCTCGCGCAATTTGAATAAATACCATGCTAATCGACATAAGTGACATTAAAATGATATTCAAGTAATTAATAAATGCCAAAATCGCTCCTACTTGAAGCGTTCCATTGAATACTTTTTCTCCACCAATCCATAATGTTGCGACAATCCCGCCACTTACAACTAGCATAATGATTGGCATCATTAAAGAAATAAGCTGCACAGCTCGAATATTTATCTTCGTTAAATTTGTATTTACACTTCCAAATTGAGCGATTTCATATTTTTGTCTTACATACGCTTTTATAACACGTACACCAGATAAATTTTCTTGTAACTTTGTATTCACTTTGTCCAATGCCTCTTGCACCTTTTTAAATGTACCACTTGCTTTACTTGCAATGAAAATAATCGCAAGTAATAAAATCGGAACAACTACAAGTAATATTGGAAATAACTCTCGCGCTGTTACAAAAACAATAATTATACTTCCGATAAATAACAGTGGACCACGAACGAGAACACGTAATGTCATCGTCATTGCCGATTGAATGGAAGTGATATCATTTGTCACGATCGTTAATAATTTACCTGTTCCAAATGAGTCCCGATTATTACTAGAAAATGTTTCTATTTTCGCAAACACATCTTTTCGTATGTCTGTAGCGAAATTAACAGCTGCTTTTGTAGAATACATCATACACCCAAGCCCTCCAACTAAACCGAGTGCTGCTGCTCCTATCATAAGAAGCCCCATTTTTATTACATAATTTAAATCCCGATTTGCAATCCCAACATCAATGATATGTTGCATAATAGTCGGTTGAATTAAGTCCATCGCAACCTCAAGTACCATAAATAGCGGCCCAATAATAGCGAAGAACATGTATGGTTTTAAATACTGTAATAACTTACGAAATGATTTCATACATAATCTCCTTTTCCCATGAAATTACCACTGAATAATTCATATCCTTCCTTATTTAAGCTATATATTTTGTAATTTCTTTATTACTTCTATTATATTATGTAAATTAATATTTAACATTATTAAATGATAAGTATTAATGACTTTCTAGTCAATAAATGTGCTTTATATTATATAAATACAAAAACCGCATTCTTAATGAAAAGAATACGGTTTTTCATCTATATTTCTTCAATTGTAAAATGTAAAAACTCAGTCTCAAATCCCTTATTTTTAGAAGGACTACACGTGTAAAAACCTATTTTAATAGGCTCATTTCCTATATCCTCCATTAAATGAGCGATTCTTATTTGTTCCCATTGATGGCTCTTTTTCACATATATTGTATAATCACCGCGTTTTCGAATAATTCGAAAACGAAGTTGTTGCTTAGCTGCTTCAGTTGGATAATCTTGCGTTGACCAATCAGAATATCCATTATTCGTTACGACAGCACCTAAGTGAGATGGCCCTTCGGGGATATATTCTAAAGATGTTTTTAGCCAACAGTTCTCCGAAATCATAACAAAAAGACCTGCTTGATCGAATTTTGAATTTGGATTCATACGTAACTGAACTTCAGCTTGAAAGTCTGTCATCATCTCATTATAAAACACATGACCATTCATTACTTCAAAACCATAATGTGTTTTTAGCCAAAAATCAGTTTCTGCTTTCGAACGGACAATAAACGCATGATTATCATTAATTTTATAGTAATCAGGTACATTCATTATAGTGAGTTGCTCAATACGTTCTGGTATATACGATATATTCATAGCTCCTCCATAATAAAGCATTTATATAGACATTTAAAACTCCGCTAATACTGGGAATTTATAACCTTTAAAATCTAACTCTTTATCACTTCGCACCATTAAATACTTGCTAGACTGTAATTCTGTAAACTGTACATCCTCAACCCCTAATTGATCCGGAGAAAAATAAAATTCGATTTCAGTAAACCTTTCATTGATTTCTCCACATAATTCATCTAAAACCGGAATTACTGGCGCAAATACTCCAAATAATTTCAACTTTTCATTGTCTACCTCATAAACGATTAAAGCATCTAGCTTCTCTGAATAATACAATTTCTCATTCCATTCCGAATCATACATATTCAAATAAAATGAAGGATGGAAGTTTAAAGTTGAAAAACTATTTGAAAGTCTTTGGCTACTATCAATAGTTTCATGTATTAACTGTCTATTCTCTATATTATAGTAATCTAACTTTTTAAGTAGTGAATCGTTATTATTAATATTTTTATCATATGGTATAGTCATCAAATATTCCTGCACAACTTTAAATCCAAATGCTGTATATAGTTCAGGTTTTTCCGTAAACAATAATGCACATTCACATTTCTTATCGATTTCTTCTATCATTTTACCCATTAATTGTGTCATTAGCCCTTGTCTACGGAAATTAGGGTGTGTCATTACTGATTGAATACCCGCCGCATTTATTTTTTCACCATTAATTAATAATGGGAGTGAAAATGCCGCAACATTTGCAATCACTTTATCTTCTTGTAAAAATGATAAAGCTTTATATGTATCATCCCAATATCCTTTATCCGAAAAATCATTCAATGTTTGAGTTGTAATTCCAAACACTTCTTCAAATAAAGGAAATAACTGCTCTCTTTTCGGTTCTTCTATTAGAAGACTTGCCAATTTTTCAACATTCCCCATGTTGTACCTCCAAATGTTAAATTCCATTAAATTAGATATACTTATATGACCTACTCTTAAAAATAGAGGTCTTACCAATCAATATACTATCACAAAACATAAAAAAAAAGTCTAATTAATTTTATGTTTTGACTATTTGAAAATAAGTCGAATAAAACGATATTAAGATTTCTGGATATTAATTAGTTTATTATACAAAAATAGCGCTTTCTAATTAGCTTTTACTAATAGAAATACACTATTTATAATAAAATATTTTTAGTCTTTTATTCCTTCAAGTCTTTCCTTCGTATTAATTTCTTCTCCACTTATACGCTTTTCAAAAGACTTTCTCCAACTACATGAGAGTGCATTTACTTCTAATATCCTTTTTACCCCTTCAATATTTTGTTTTTCCTTATGCATGATACGATTAGCAAACGCTACTGAAACACCTTTTGGATCAGACTGTAGTTTTTTTAAGGTATCGACTGATGATACCCATCCTTCTTTTAATACACGAAAATAAAATCCTGTATATCCTGTTTCTTGAAAATATAGTGGTAACTTTGGAATATTATATTTTTTTGCTAATTTAAAACAAGGTTGCCTTGGTTGTGTTACCTGTACGATTGCCTGTCCTAGCTCAAACGTATCACCAATACAAACATCCTCTTCGCGCATACCACTAACTGTTATATTTTCTCCGAAAGCCCCATATACAAAATCTTGATTCAATTCTTTTTCCCAATATGGATAGTGATCACCAGTATAAACACAAACTGCTTTATCTACTCCTCCATGATGAACTAAGTCAGCTTGTCCATCCCCATTAAATTTTACAAAGGATAAATATACCGGTTCCTTTACTTGTTTCTTATTTATGCCTGTATGAATTACTTTTCCGCCGTATGTAACCTCTTTTGGTAATCCTATATTTAAAGATAATAATTGATATTCATTAGCCATTCTATTTCCTCCTTTAAAGGTGTTACATGTATTTTCTCTCGATTAATTTTTACAACCCTCTCTGTTACATAAAGATGATTATAAAACCTCTAAAATCATTGTTCAATTCAATTATTTATATAATAATGATAGGTATAACCTATCATTATACTTGAGGTGATTCCAATCGAATTACGACAACTTGAATACTTTTTAGCTGTTTCAAAAGAATTACATTTCACAAAAGCGGCTGAAAAATTAAATATTTCACAGCCTTCACTAAGTCAACAAATACGTGCATTAGAGCATGAAGTAGGAATGCCACTTTTCGATCGAATTGGTAAAAAAATATCATTAACTGAAGCAGGGAAGATTTTATTATCACATAGTAAAACCATTTTTCATGAAGTCGAACAAGCTCGTTCAGCTATTCAAGACCTAAACGGATTACAGCAAGGTTCCTTAACAATAGGGGCTTTGTTAACCGTCGTAAATTATTTACTACCACCAGCTATTTTAAATTTTAACAATTTATATCCTAATATAGAGCTTTCTGTATTAGGGCTTCGTACAGGAGATATTCGTGAAAAATTATTACAAAACGAACTAGATATTGGAATTACATTTCTCCCGGTGCAAGATAAAGAGATTATCTCCATCCCTCTATACAAAAGCGATCTTACATTGGTCGTGCCCACTGGTCATCGATTAGCTGAACGTAATCATGTATCTATTGCTGAATTACAGAACTACCCTTTAATTCTTTTACCTAAAAATTTCTTTTTAACCGAACTAATTACATCTCATTGTCAAAAGTTAAACTTTAAACCAAGGCCAATTTTAGAAATTAGTACGATGGAATCTTTAATCCAAATGGTTTCCAAAGGAATGGGAATTACAGTGTTACCCAAACCATATATAGACTTTTTACAAAATAAAAACATTCAAGCTATTAAAATAGAAAACCCTACTCCAATAATTGAAATAGGGCTAATTTATAGAAAAGATAAATATATGTGTGCTGCAACTCGAGAATTTATTGAGCAACTAAAAATCACAGTACGTTCTTTCCAAAACTAAACAAAAGAGATTATCCTATGAAACCGTTTCACAACAATTTAGTAGAATAATCTCTTTTCAAAACAAAGTAAACATTATATTTAACTCTTATAAACTTTAATGTACCTTTTTAGATATTGGAATATATTTAGTAAAATATGCACCAACTAGCAATAATACAATTGAAAATAACCAAGTAAAAGCACCGCCAAAATGAAACCAATATGCAAACATATTTAAGATTGCAAGTGAAAAGAAGCAAATAGAAGTTACCGCACTTTTCAATCCTTTTATCCCAGACTTTTTTCTCTTTTGATAAGCAATATACATCGCAATAATAAGAAAAAAGATAAGAACAAATGGTAACATAACTTTTAGCATTTGTAATCCCTCCAGTATAAATGCACTCTTTACATCACCATCTTATCCCATTTATCTTTTAGGTATCAATTCATTCTTATCTTCCTTCCAAAAGTCAGTATAAGTTTTATTTTTAAAGTTCACGTTCACCTCAGAAAACGGCATACTTCCTCCAACTTTCAATGAATACCAGTCGTTTAAAAGTGGTGATCCGAAACAAATCTTCATTGTACGATCATGTAAATCGAATAATACAGAATGTAAAGTTCCAAACCATTCTTCATAGTTATGCACAGTAAGTCCAGCAGGATATTCTTCTTCTACTAACTTTTTTAAAGACTCTATGCTTACTTGTTCACATCTATTTAAATGCTCATGTAAAAGGTAATATCTCTTTGTTGATTGTTCTAATTTCCTATTATTTAATTTCTGAATTGATGAACTAACTGCATGGTTTGTTGATACAATAAAAGCTTGTTTTTCATCATCAATCGTTATTGTGGATTTATGACCGTCCAATATTTCAATATATGCTGCATTTAAAGGATCAGCTATTATTAAATTAATATTACTAGCAATTGGGATTTCTTCTATTAGTAACTTAGCTTCCTGCACATTTTTACATTTCTCCAACAACAATCGAATTACCGCAAAACATTGTAAACCACTCACCATTGGCTTTCTTAAACCTGCAATATTTCCTACTGGTTGACCACATGCTGAAAATGTAACAGATAATCCATGTTCGTTAACCCCTTCTGTTCGACCAAAATATTGAGTAGAAAAACCACTATGTGCATACGCACCTTCAACATGAGTTGAACAAAAACGCATATCATCTATTACTGGTGACAAATCATAATTCCTTAATACATATGTGTGCTCTAAATCGGTCTTTTTAGGTAATACTGCACAATGACTACAACCTGCTTTTAATAACGTTTGATAATAATACATCATATTTTTAGCAGGAATTTTCAACACTTCACAAAAACCTTCAATTTCTTCATTAATTCCAGAACAATATTGATTTAATATATTTCTAGATTCTGTCCAATGGTTATTAGATATTACATTTTCTTCGCGTATAAATTGCGGGATGAGATACGGATTTTGTTTCACGAATTCCCCTTGTTGCTTTCCAATCTCATAATAACTTCCTTTTAATGATGAAAAATACCCCTTTACTTGATACATCAAATTCCCCCTCTTATTAAATATATCCATATCGTACCAAATATACTGTATTCATTCTTGATGTTTTTCACTCTCTTTCCTTAACACCCTCCCGTTTCAAAATCTCAACTAATGATTATTTACTAGACAATTAAAGTTTTGTTAATATTGCTGTAATAGCTTGATTTCAAAATAAAGTAGTTTGGATATCAAATGAGCAAAATACTTTCTTGAACCCACTTATAAGCAATCATCTAATTCATGAAACTAAGACACTTATTTATCAAAACAAAAGGAGAATTTATATATGAATAATTGCAAACCAATTGATGAATTAACTATTGAAGACCTAAAACAAAACCCAATATGGGAATGGGCAATAGATGAAGAGGAAAATGAAGAACATGACGAAACATGGGTAAAACCAGCAGCAACTACTAATTTTACAGAGGAGTTAAACGGTTCAATCGTACTAGGCGAACTATTCTTACATAATGGTGAAAAATTCCCTATGATGTGTGAAATTGATATTGAAGGTGACGAGGCCGTAATTCGTTCTGTTGTTTATTATAAGGAAGCAAAAAATGAGTATATTGCTATAGAAGATATTGTGAAAACGGTCGAAGTGCCGTTATCGATTATTATTAATCTTACAATTCATGCAGAATCAAAAACCTTACGCTTCACTGCACATAAAGTAGACATTTATAAAAATTCAATAACGACTAATTTTAATTAAAGTCGGCCGAAATAAAGAAAACAATTATGAAATACAAACTGGGGAGTCATTAACGATTCCCCAGTTTTTTAAACTATATTAAAGTATCCCCTTTTCCACTAAAGTCTCTGCAATTTGAACTGAATTCCAAGCCGCACCTTTTAATAGGTTATCGGAAACAATCCAGAGGTGGAATCCGTTTGGCGTATCAGGATCTTTACGTATTCTTCCGACAAATGTATCTATTTTCCCTTCTGCATATAATGGCATTGGATACAGCTGTTCACTAGGGTTATCCTGCAAAATAACACCTGGTGCATCCATTAGTATTCCCTTGATTTCCGCAACGCTTGCTTCTTTTTCCAGTTCTATATAAACCGATTCTGAATGCCCCGATACAACTGGAACACGTACACAAGTAGCTGCCATTTTCAAGTTTTCATCTTCTAATATTTTCTTCGTTTCTTGAATCATTTTGACTTCTTCAAAAGTAAAATCATTGTCTGTAAATATATCTACTTGAGGCAGTACATTAAATGCTATTGGATAATGTTTTTTATCTTTTTTCACCGGTAATATATCACTCTTCACTTCTTCACCTGCAAGTATAGACTTAGCCTGCTCTCGTAATTCATGAATCGCATGAATGCCAGAACCCGATACAGCTTGATATGTTGAAACGATAATTCTTTCTAAACCAAATGATTTTCGAATCGGCTGAAGTGCTGTTACCATCTGTAGTGCTGAACAATTTGGAACTGCAATGATACCTTTATGCTGTTTTAAAGTGTGCGCATTCACTTCCGGAACAACGAGCGGTACACCTTGTGCCATTCGGTACTCACTTGTGTTATCAATTACAATCGCACCACTAGAAACTGCATGAGTTACAAATTGTCTAGATACTTCTCCCCCAGCGCTAAAAAAGGCAATATCTACACCTTCAAAGCTAGTTGTTTTTGCCTCTTGTATAATTATCTCTCGTCCTTTGAATCTTACTTTCTTACCAGCGGATCGTTTTGACGAAAGCAATGTAACTTCAACTATATTAAACTTCATTTCATTCTCTAACAGTTCAATAATTTTGTGCCCTACCGCACCTGTAGCCCCAACAACAGCTACATGATAGCCCTTTTTGATCATCTTTTCTCCTCCAATATCACCTGAATGAATATTTCTACAATTTCATTTTATACAGAATTTAATCATTTGGAAAATTAAAATACATGATATAATCATTCACAAATCATGATAATAAAAGAGGGATCGCTTATGGAAATGAGACATGTTAAAACATTTTGCGCCATTGTGAAGTATGGTAATTTTTCTAAAGCTGCGCACGCGCTAGGTTATGCGCAATCTACTGTTACAGCACATATGAAAGCTTTAGAGAACGATTTACATATTCCTCTTTTCGATCGGTTAGGGAAAAAAGTGCTACTTACAAAAGCCGGTCATCAATTTCATCCTTATGCATTAGAATTACTTTCAATATATGAAAAAGCGCAAGAAATCCCCCAAAATACAGATTATTTAGAAGGTACATTAAGTATTACATCTAATGAATCATTAGCGGTATACCGATTACCACAATTATTACGTACTTATAAACAGAAAAATCCGAAAGTAAATATCATGCTTGAAACGAACACAAATGAACAAGCATTACAAAAATTACGTGAAGGAGAAACAGACGTTGTCTTTATAATTGGAGAAAGTATAGAACATAATGATTTTATTACGCGTACTTTTAGTAATGAAACATTTGGATGGATTTTACCAGCTTATTCCTCTGCGCATACAAATCCATTCCAGTTATTACAGGACACCCAGTTCATTTTTACAGAACAAAGCTGCGGCTATAGGCCAATGGTAGATCGTTTTTTACGTCAAAGCGGGAATATTCCAGATAAAACATTTGAAACTTCCAATGTTGAAGTCATTAAACAATCCGTTATGTGTGAGTTAGGCATTTCAATTCTTCCTTATATCGTTGTACAAGAAAGTTGTCAAAAAGAACAACTATGTTTTCAGCCTATCGAAACTCCAACAGTTATTCAAAGTCATGTAATCTATCATAAATCTAGATGGATTTCCCCGGTGTTACAGTCGTTTCTTTCCTTACTTGAACGAGACTAAAATATTAAGACGTACATATAAAAAGAGTAATTGCCTAATAAGCAATTACTCTCTTTCATTAATTAGTATACTATTTATTAGTCTGTCCCCCACCTGCAATTAATTTACTACCTGAATATGTACCTTTGTTCATAAACAATTGATTAATTAATTCTTTTTGCTCAGCTTCCGACATTACTCCTTTTCCTTCTCCTAAATTCCCACTTTGTAATTTCCAAATCTTATTGTGATCCCCATCAACCTTTTCATATTTCCCTTGTTTCCATCGTTCTAAAATTTCTACATATGTACTTCCCTGCACAAGATCATTACTCTTTACAATATCAATTAAGCTTTCAATCCGCTCTTGTGTAATAAAAATATAGCCCCACTTTTGATCAGCTTTCGCTTTTTGATGTGCCATTTCATGTAATGCTGTCTGTATGTTCTCATCTGTCCATTTAAAATTTTTATTAAAACCACTATTTGGCAATGAATAATTGCCATTCTCTAAAAGCTTTGCATCTTCTGCTTTTACGTTACTATCAACTAATACTTCTACTGCTGGAGCAGCTGGTGATGCCTTTTTCGCAGCTGGTTTACTATTATTTAAATAATGCAGCATACCATATGTTAAACCTACTCCGATTACCGCCATACCAGCTATAACACCTATTATTTTCAAAAATGTTTTCATCTCACTTGTTTCCTCCCAAATATCTCTGTTCTGACTACCTAATTATTTCTTATATAAAAACTGTTACTTCATTCAAAATATCGCATCCCCTATCATATTATTTATATATACTTGCTCATATTGTATTTCTTTTCCTTTAAAATTGAAAGATTATTCTGTTAAATAATGAAAATATTCTACAAATTTTCCCTTTATATTTATAAAGAAACAAAAAAACAACGAGCGCGTTCTACAACACTCGTTGTTTTTACTTTATGCACGATTTTCTTTTAACCACTTCGTAATAGCATCTAACCTCGAAACATCAAAACGTCTTTCTTCACACACGTTCAAATTTTTTGAGTTTCTCACTATTTCTAATTCATTATTTCTTACACTTTTCGCCTCAATTAATTTACAATACTCATCTGTAACAGTATTTAAATTTTCATAATAACGCTGAAACGATTTTGATATATGTAAATGTTTTTCAAAGTTTCTTCTTCTTTTCGTCTCATCAGATACTTTCCGCTTTCTAAGTTCTTCATCGTTCGTATATAAATAAAAATATTGATCCGGAAAACCAATTTCCCTATTTATCATCTTTTCTTTATAAAAATTTTCTATTAAAGATAATGGCTGATTAAATATATCAAAATGAAAGCACCAATTATAACTAAGTGGTTGATATATATCCCCATCGAGTATTACTAATTCATATTGCTCTGACTTCTGAACAGCTATATTCCAGCGCTCAACTTGTTTTTCAAAATACCATGTTCTATGTTCATTTTTTGGCCTTTCAAATAAAGAATTCACTTCAGCTATTATATAAGCACCATAATTCTTTTCTAATTCACGGCACGTGGTACTTTTACCAACAGCGCTTGCTCCCTCAAATGCTATTATCCCCATAGTTTCCCCCTCTTTCATTAACTAAAATTTCGTTGTTTCGCTTTTCTTCCCCATAACTTTCTCCATAAAACAATTGAAGCGATAGTGAGCATGATTGTTGTAATGATACTACCTTCAATTCCGAACGTGCCTCCATGAAGGAATTCAGGGCCATTTGTTGCAGGTTTAAATAGCGGAGTTGAATATATGGTCATCCCGCTAACTGCAAAACCGTAGACGTTATATTGTGCCCAATTCCAAATGGAATGCCATGCGCAAATCCCCCACAGACTACTGTCTTTTAAAACGTAAAAAGCTGCAAATACACCAACTAATATTATATTCGATATTGAAAGAATTGTAATACCTGGATTAAGTAAATGAAGAAAACCAAATAAGAAAGACGTCACAACAATCCCAACCCATATACGACTTCTAACAGAAAGAACCGGGAATAACCAACCTCGTACAATAATTTCTTCCGTTGCCCCTTGTATTAAAAATGCAACTAGAGATCCTACTATTCCTACTATTACTGTTGAGGTAATATGTTGTACTTGCAATTTCACACTCCCCATTAATAATAGTAGAATAACTGGCGTTGAAATAAATACAAACCCTATTAACGCACCTTTTAAATACTTTCTCATCCATTTCTCTTTCCAAAAGCCAATGGATGAAAAAGGTCTTTTTTCTACAAAACGAACCCATATAAATAAAATAAATATAGCTCCGCCAAACGTTAACACCATTCTAACATTGTCATAAATACCTTTCATGAATATCGTTTCAGCTTTTGGTAAAAATAACATAAATAACATAAAAAGTTCGCCTAAAGTCAAAAATATAATGGCTAATATTACAGCAAAGACTGGATGCACCTTTTTTCTCCCTGCTTTTGCTGCTTCAATTATTATAAATGAATTATTCTTCACTTTCTTTTCTCCTTTTATAATATTTAACTACTACCAGTCAACAACCATATTTTACCATAAAAAATGCAATATTAATATTTACTCTAAGTTTTTCTTACATGATTTTGCATAAATCCAAATTAGGAATAATATATAAATAAAAGAGGTGCCTTTGTGCCTTTACTATTATCACCCAGATTACTCAGTGGTATTACCAGCACTTGCTATTTCCAACCATTTGTTGTAAGATAGTAATTAAGGTCAATTTAACACTATATTTTCTTTGCATATTATCAAGTATCAATCAGGGACATTTTGTACTCCTTATGGATTTTTGATAATATGTGAACTTTTATTTTCATTCAAATAAGGCCGATCATATTGTAATTTTTCTACTTTTAGGAGGCATTACCATGACATTAACAGGTAAAGTAAAATGGTTTAACAGCGAAAAAGGTTTCGGTTTCATCGAAGTTGCAGACGGTAACGACGTATTCGTTCACTTCTCAGCTATCACTGGCGACGGCTTCAAGTCTCTTGACGAAGGTCAAGAAGTTAGCTTCGAAGTTGAAGAAGGTAACCGCGGACCTCAAGCTAAAAACGTTGTAAAGCTATAATTCAAACAATAAAAAGGTTGTTACCAGCAAGGTTAACAACCTTTTTAATATATAACTAAAATTTTTTACATAAAAGGAGTGGTTACATGTATCGCAATCGAAAGAACGATGTAGCAGAAGTACCACCAGAACAAACCCCTGTTTGGGAATGTGAATCAGAGGATTGTTTAGGATGGATGAGAAAGAACTTTTCATTTGAAGAAGAGCCTAAATGCCCTTTATGTAAAAGTAGCATGAAAAGCGGAGAACGTTTATTACCTAAATTAGGTTAATTTATAATAAAAAAAACCTCTTTTAATTAAGAGGTTTTTTTTATTATAAATTTATGTCCTCAATATCAGTTCGTACTATAGAATACAATAATGCATCGTGTTGCTTATTTCCTTGATGAATATATCCACGCAATAGACCTTCCTTTTGGAAGCCAATTTTAGATAACATTCTACAAGAAGTATCATTTTCAGGATATGTAATAGCTCCAATTCTAAACAAACCTAAATCTTTAAATCCATAATCAATAATTTCTCGAGCTGCTTCCGAAGCGTAACCATTTCCCCAATAACGAGGATGCAGATCATATCCAATCTCAGATCGTTTACTCCATAATTGTAAATTGTTTAGTCCAATTGTTCCTATTAAAACGTTCGTTTCTTTTAACACAATTCCCCATCGTATTGCCTTTTTCTCAAAGTAATTTTTTGAAAAAGATTCGATCATACGTGAAGCTTGTCCAAACTCCGTAAAAGAATTCATACCGTAATAACACGTCACTTCATCCAATGAAAAGATTTCATATATTTTTTGACAATAAGATTGTTCTATTTCAACTAAACGTAAGCGTTCTGTTTCTAATATAGGAAATGCCATAGGATCACTCCTTTCTCTCTACTCATTCATTATATCAGAAAAAATATGTATAATTAGTAAAGTCCTTATTGTTCCATAAATCAAACATTTCTAATGGCGCATTCCCTCTTTATTCTATATACACGAATTGGATACCTTCTGATTGCGATTCAAACATGACGCTATAATTTTCATAAATCAAATTTTAAATTATCAAGAACTGTAAAGAATTTGTTCCTTCATTTTTTCCTTCTAAACAACCACCCTACCCCATACATTTATGGTAAAATATAGTTAATCCATTTTACGCTATGGAGGTGTAAAAATCTATGTATATATTCATCGGCTTATCCCTCTTACTCATATTACTTATTTTTTTATTCGCAAAAAAATTCACACCAAACTCATTCATGATGACTAGCTTTAAAGGCAATGGCTTTAAGACATTTTCAATCGGTATTTTAATCGCTGCCATACTCTCACTTTCATATGGAACTTATCATGCAGTAACATATCAACCTAGTTATTTAGATATTAAATTAAAAAATCAAAACTATACTGTTTTCGGTAATGTAGGCGAATTCGGTTATTTCTCCGAAGAATTATTAAAAAAAGATACAGAAGTACAACTATATTTCGTCTCTTGGAAAACAATAAAGTTAAAAAATCCGGTAATACTTATAGAATATCCTTCAGGAAAACAAGAAACATGGAAGCCAAATATCGTATCAATACCGGTAAATAAATTACAAGAAAAACTTGATATAAAAGATATTTATCAACTATCACCGTATTCATTTAAAGAGTCTGGAGAAATAATATTAACAATAAAAGAAAACAATGCAAAAAACAATACAATTTCCATTCAAATAAAATAAATAAAAACTGTTCCTCCATTTTGCTGAAGGGACAGTTTTTATTTATTCTACAGTATTATTTATTTAATGTATCCATTATTTCATTGGCTATATTCTTTCCATTTCCAATACACGCACCAATTCCAACACCATAATATGAGGCACCAGCTAAATATACATTTGGACAAAGATTCGTCATTTTTTCTTGTAATGCTTGAACCGCTTGATTATGTTCTAAATGATATTTCGGCATTAAATCTTTCCAATTTGTAACTTCAACTACTTCTGGTTCACCTTTAATTCCGAGACTCTTTTCAATATCATATAAAGCGACTCGTACTAATTCTTCTTCACTGTAATTCTTGATTGTTTCATATACCGGATTGGTACTCTTATAAAACATTCTAACTAATAATTTTTGTTTACCCGATGTATGTTTCCACTTTCGACTTGTCCATGTACAAGCATCACAATGTAAATCACTGTTTTCCGTTACAATAAACCCCGTACCATCAGCTGGTAGTTGTTCATCTAGTATGTCAAATCCTAAATAAATACTTATAAGAGATGAGTTTTTAAATGTATTAAACTGCTCATTTAACTCATTAGACTGTAATAAAGTTTGTGCAATATCATGTGGAGCTGCTAAAACAACATAATCAGCTTGTATTGTTTCATGATTTGCAAAAGAAATCTCATATCGATCTTCTTGTTTACTTACAGCCGTCGTTATAGCACCTTTTTTTACGACAGTTTCAGTCAGCACTTCTTCTAAGCGATTAATTATCGTAGATAGTCCACCTTTAAATGATACGAATTTTTTATTTCCTGCTGATTGAAATTGTTTTTTATTCTCTTCAAAACCTTTAATAATACTTCCATACTTATTTTTATAATCCAGTAAATACGGTAATGTAGATGCCATTGTAAGCTCATTCAATTTACCAGAATATACGCCTGAAAGCACAGGAGCAATTTGTCTTTCCACTAACTCTTTCCCTAAAAAGCTTTCTAAAAATAAAGCAAGTGATGTATCTTTCGTAAACTCTTTATTTTTCGTTATGAAATCTTTTAAAGCTACGATTTTCCCCTTCGTTGAGACTAGCGTACTGCTAAACAACGACTGGGCGCTCATCGGTATCCCAAATATAGTATCAGAAGGAATCGGATGTAACATGTTTTCAGAATATATGTAAGAAATACCCGTTTCATTATATACCATTTCATTTTCTAAATTTAAATCTTTTACAAGTGGCATAACGTGTTCATTACGAGCAACGATTGAATCCGCCCCTGACTCCATAATGAAATCCTTTTCTTCCACACTATGGATTTTACCACCTAAATACTCTTCTTTCTCAATAAGAATTAAATTTAAATCGATATTATAATCCTTTTTTAATTTTTCTAAATAAAACATAGTAGAAAGTCCCGTTATACCTCCACCGATAACAACAACTGTTTTCATATGTGCTGCGCTCCTAACCGATACAATTAATAATTCCTTTTTATTATAACCAAAAGTCCTTATATTCGACTAGCAAGTTGCGCATTCTGTAAGAAATTAGACAATATATTTTAATATATTTTCAAATTACCTAATAAAAAAGAACTATAACATTTACAAACCCCGTCATAGTTCTCTTTATTTTAAAAACATAAAGTAATTGATTAATTTGTCTAGTTCTTGACTCAATGCCAATACTTTTTCATGTTGAATTCCATAATCCGATACTAAATATAAAAGTTCTTCTTTTTTTATTTCAATTACTTTTTCCAATTTCGCTAGTTCCATGTCGTTTTACATCTCTCCAAAAATAAAATGTATGTATTTCAGTATAGCCTACTTACATAATTAGTAAAAGTAAAATACGCATGTAAAATCTTACATATTTGAAAAAATAATATACTACTAACAAAAAAAGAAACTAGATTAAACATCCTTTTACAGATCATTAACGTTCATTAAGAATGAATAACATAACGGAATTTTTCTAATGTGATATCTTTATAATTTGGAGCTCTCTGTATATGATTAAAATAACTATATGAGAATTTAAATACATGACCAAAATCCCAATCGAATTCACTATAGTCTTTTATCCAAAATATATTTTCAGTTGGTAAAATATTTGCACGTTTAGATTGAATTAAAGGTAATCGATCTATAGGTGAGTGTAAAGTTATTTCCGTATTCAGCTTGAGCTTTTGGCTAGCTCTTAGTACGTATACTAGTTTTAACAGCGGACGTATCCCTCGTTGAAATATATCTATATGTCCTAAATCGTACATTATATTAATTGCGTGGGAGTATGTAAGCAAATGCCCAATTAAATCATGATGTGATTCCGCTCGATAAATACTATTAAATTTCGATAACTCATTTAAAATGAGCTGAGATACTTGTGTTGGATTACTCAATTCACTTTGTATCTCCTCTTCAAAACTTAATTGTTTTACTTCTTTCGTCGTATAACCAATCCACGATCTACCTGGAATTGTTTTTCGAAATGATAAAATAAGAGTAGTAATCCCTTCAATTGCTTGATTATCACCCCATTTTTGTAGCTCTTTCATAGCTAATAAACTTAATGACGCATAAATGACGTTATGCCCCACCCAATGAAGCTCATCAATCGTTTGTTCTAAAGATTTTATAATCATATTTTCCGCAATTTTAAAATCTATTTCTTTTTTATCATCAATCATCTCACCAATTTTTTTCTTGTTCAGCATCATCCTTGTTTGCGAATACATATTACGAGCTGTTTCTTCATCAATATTATTATCTTTCATAAAAAAATAACTAGCAATTGCAGCTGCTCCAAAATGTGCATGCCAAATATCATTTGTTTCTTTTTTACATTGAGAAATAATTGAAAGACCGCCTTTCAAAATACTTCTTTCCATTTTCTTTCTCCCCTATTAAAAATCACTATATTTTCATCCTAAAGATGGTGTCAGTACAAATAAAATGTGATTCGATTCATCACTTTTATTCAAAAATCGATGCTTCACATTTGGTGGAATACGTACAACATCGCCTTCTTCTAAAAAATATTCTTTCCCCTCCAATTCCACATACACTTCCCCTTTCATAATAACAGCAATCTCTTCCTTATCTTCATGGGAATAATGGCTTTCTGTTGTGTTTGCTTGTTTATTTAAATCCATCATTAGCATTTCAATACGTGCTTTCATAAAATCAGGTGTTAATACATCATATACAATGTGATCATTGTTTTCCCGATATACTTTTTTTCGATCTTTTTTCTTAGAAATGAGCGAATCTGTATCAATATCGTTAATAAAAAGTGTAAACAGCGGTACATTTAATGCTTTTGCAATTAATTCCAAAACATTTAAAGAAGGATTAGCATGCCCTCTTTCAATTTGGCTAATTAATGATGTACTAATTCCTGCATAATCAGCGAATTCACGAATTGTCATATTATTTTTCTTACGATAACTTAATACTGTTTGTCCAAGCCTATCATGTATCATAGTAAAACTTCCTTTCATCCATCATAATGCATATTTCATTGTCTTTGTGCTGACATACTAAACAAAGGCAAATAATCCTTTCCTATTATCTCCGGGACTTATATACTTACCTTTGTACATTATATCGTATTAAGTTCATTATAATAAACATTCTATCGGAGGGACAAACTTTGAAATCACCTATTCTTTCATATTGCATCTTATTTTTTGGTGTATTCGCCTTATCAACTTCAGCAATTTTTGTAAAATTGGCAGATGCTCCTGCGACAATCATTGCTTTTTACCGATTATTCTTTGCCACACTGATCCTGTTACCGTTATTACTATTTAATAAAAATAGTCGAAATGAGCTAAAAACTTTAACGAAAAAACAATGGACATTCGGATTCATATCTGGGCTATTTTTAGCTGCACATTATGTACTATGGTTTGAATCATTACAATATACTTCTGTAGCAAGCTCTACAGTTATCGTAACGTTACAACCTTTGTTCTCAATGATTGGTGGTTATTTTTTATTTAAGGAAAGATTTACGAAAGGAGCGGTTATTGGTTGCCTCATCGCTATTTCAGGTAGTATCATCATTGGCTGGCAAGATTTCCAAATTAGTGGAGAAGCTTTATATGGAGATATTTTAGCATTTATTGCTGCCGGTATCATTACTGCTTATTTTTTCATTAGCCAACACGTTCGTAAAGATTTGTCACTTATACCCTATTCAGTAATTAGTTATGGAAGTAGTGCTGGCTTTCTTGGCATATTTGCTTTCACGCAACAAGAATCTTTCATCCATTACTCTACACAAACTTGGTTGTGCTTTATTGGATTAGCTTTCATTGCTACAATTTTAGGACAAACCATTTTTAATTGGTTATTAAAATGGATAAGTGCTACTGTAATTTCAATGAGTATTTTAGGTGAAACAATTGGCACTTGTATACTAGCGTACTTTATATTACATGAGACCATTTCTTTACAACAAGGACTAGGAATTACCGTTATTTTTATTGGTTTAGTATTATTTTTATTGCAGCCAAGTTCTAATAAAAAAGCATGACAGTATACTGTCATGCTTTTAACTATTCATTATGTACAATTAAACCATTCGGTCTAAAACGACTCATCATAATTTCATTAATAAACTTTCCATGAACTTTCAAATTCCCTATCTTTACTCCCTCTTCTACAAATCCAAATTTTTCATATAAAGCTTTTGCTTTTGGATTCGTTTCTAACACACCTAGTTCTACTCTCTCTAACATTAACCAATTATCAGCCAAATCAAGCATCTTCGTAAGAAGTGCTCTCCCAATTCCTTTATTATGATATTCACTGTCTACCCCAATGAATAAATCGCCTGAATGAGATCTTCGGCCCGGACTTTGTGTTAAACCTACAAACCCAACAACTTCTCCATCATATTCTGCAACAAATTCAAATTGATTTGGTGCTAAATTTCGAATTCTATTTTCCATAGCCTCTACACGCATGCTAGGTAAGAAAATCATATACGGTAAAACATCATCCTGTATACATATACGATGAATTGCTCTAGCATCTTGTATTTCTACTGCTCTAACGTTGATTCCCATCTTTCTCTCCTCCATATAAATAACAATATATTTGTGTGTATTCTAGAAACGTTCACGAATGACCTTCTCGCCCAGATTTCTTTATGTCATTTTTACATAATTATTTCGATATAATACTTAATTTCCAAAAAGATTAAAGACTATATGGATATGGATTTGGTTAACTTTTCACCTTGTTATATAAATCAAGCAAATTTTCAATCAGAATACCATTTAGTTTCATGCCGACTATATCACAATTTTCTATTTCAATATTTTTCAGATTACTATTACTTATAGTGCTACATTCCAAATCACATTTATCGAATACAATAGGTTCCTTCTCATCTCCGAGACTTGTATTTTTAAATTGCACTCCACCTAAAGTCACCAAATTAAATTTACTACCAGAAAGATTTAAATCTGCATATGATGACCATCTAAAATTTATATTTCTAAACTTGGATTGACTTACATTACAATTACTCATATTCATATTCATTATATTGCTACCAACAAATGAACTGTTTTTTAAATTCACTTGATAATACTCTGTATTTGCTAAATTACAGTTTTCGTATTGACTATTTTTCATATCTTTATTTGTAACTACACTCGCTTTGTTTGAGCTTGTTTTTATTCTTTTCACGTAACAATACTCATCTTCCGATTCAAAAATCATTTGGTAACCCATCTTTTTATAAAAGTGATGATTGTTAATTTGTCTACTAGATGTTTCGAGATCCCAAATCTTTATGTTCGGATATTCCTTTTCTATTAATTTCATAACATGTGATCCAATTCCTTTTCCTTGATAAACAGGATCTACAAAAATACGATCAATTCGACCGTACGACTTACCAGAAATCGTAACTATTATCCCTCCGATTATTTCTTTATCCATTACAACTTTGAAAGAATCCAATTCTTCAATGGAATATTCCATCATTTCAACTGAAGAATATCCTGGCGGTTGAATGTTATAATCAATGACATCATCTTGGCCATATAGCCATTGTTTTGCTTCTGCATCAAATGTTCTTTTCATTATTTCTGTTAACTTCTCAGCATCTAAAATTGTAGCTTTTTCTATAGATATTTTCGTCATTTTCGTTTTCCCCTTCATTATTACAAACCAACCATTTTTGTGAATGGCATAATTATCAATTCACTTTTGTTTTTAATGCTTTTCCCATTATTACATATGGAACATCATTTTTACTTGGATGAAATGGTTCTAATACATTTACCCAATCTAATCTTTCATATAACGAACGTGCTTTTTCATTGTTTATTTGTGTTGTTAAAACACTCGTTCTATTTGGAATCCCTTCTAGTAATTCATTATGTAATTTCGTTCCAAGACCTTCATTTTGATATTGTGGGTGGACTGCTAACTCTACAAATTCAAAACAATCTTGTAACCATTCGTCTACTTGCTCTAGATGTAACGCTTCTCTCATTAATTGATTATAGTACTGTCCCTCCATTGAGCGATAACCATAAGTAAAGCCAACTACTTCATTTTCATCATTTATTGCTACTATACCTTTAAAACCTGTATATTCTATATGCCTATTCATTCGCTCGATCATTTCATTGAAATTTGTTTTTTCAAATACTTTACAATACAATTTTGCCATATTCCCAATTAAGATCTCATCTTTTTCAATGCTTACGAATTTCACTTTATTCCCCCTATTAAAACATTTATATCCTTAAATTCTTAAAAACAAAGAAAATTAACACTAATCACTCTCTTTACTATTAAACTACAAATCACCCTATATTTTCCACGATTACTTAATATTAATGAATAATAAAAAGAGACCATGTAATATAAACATGTTCTCTTCTTTTATTCATTTTCAATTTTATCCCGCTATTTGCCGGGCAGTAAGACCCCCACCTCAAAATTCAGCGAAAGCAAAGAAGTTAGGTGGGGGTCGGGCTAATAATCAGCGGGGGCTGACACCCCACTGATTAAAGTTTCACTTTATATAATTAAAAATTAGATATTACTTAAGCCACTCGTTGCAAGTATTACTTAACTGCTGTAAATCTTCTATAAATTGACTCGCATCATATCCATCACAAACCGAATGATGTACTTGTAATGAAACTGGTAGCATAACCTTGTTTCCTTCGTTAAAATATTTCCCACAAGTTATAATTGGCAATAGAAAATTTTCATCATTATTAATATTAAGATTAAATCCAGTAAAACTAGTCCAAGGTATGCTAGAAATAGGAAATACATTAGGCGGAATATTTTCTTTCGTGAAAAGACCATGAACATTAGCATAGCATCTCATATCGTCTTCATAATTATTATAGAAAGTGCGGAAATCACTTGAATAATCCGTCCATATACTTGAAAAAGACTTATCATCTTTATGAAAGATTGTATAACTCGGTATCATCTCCTCCCAATAGCCTAAAACTCCTTCATCGTTAAAACATGTTCGAAATTTTTTATGATTATTTACTACTCTAGAAATTAAATATATAAAAACGGGATAAAATTTTATTCCCTTTTGATATACTTCCCCTAATAACATCGTGATATCAACATTCACAGTCATACTAAATGTACATTTCAACTTTAAATAATGCTCAAAATACTGCTCTCTATTCCAATCTTCTCTATCAATTACATGGAACTTCATTCTAATAGCCTCCTAAAATTTTCTTTTTATTTTAGAAGGCTAATTCCCTTGCTTTCACCATACTTGTTCACTCCTAACAGTTTACAACTCACCCTAATTATTCATTTAATTATATAACATATTTGAGACTCCCACGACTAAAGTCGCAAGCCCTAATCCTTACGGATTGACGGGTGGGATTCTTGAATGACTAAACGTTCGCAGTCCATTTCTGTTTTGAACAGACTTCAAGATGAGGGCATCTCATTGCCCCTCCTAAGACAGTGCGTATAGCATCTTAGGCTGATTGACTGTTACCATCAATCACAGTTGCGTAGCGAATATTCATCGCCCCAACAATATCACGATGTTTCTCAAATCCACATCGGCACTTGTATTTTCTGTCTGGTGCTTTGTTCTTTTCAGAACATTTCGGACATGTTTGACTTGTATAAGCAGGGTTCACATATTCTACCTTAATACCAACTAAATTCGCTTTGTATTCAATGAATTGTGCTAAACGATAGAATGACCAAGTGTGTAGATTTTTCTCGTTTTTACGGCTTGTTCTTGCCGTCTGTCTAATATTCGTTAGTTGTTCTAAACGAATAACAGAAATGTTATTATCAGTTGCAAAGTCAATGATTTCACGACTTACTTTGTGGTCTTGGTCTTGCATCCATCTTTGTTCTTTATCATCAAGTTGTCGAATGGCATTTAATTTCTTATTTTCACCTAACTTCTTACGAACACTACGAAACTTACGTTTCATATATTTGTTTTGTCTACCATTGCCGAAGAAACGAACTTTCTCATCGTCTGTGATGGCTACCGCAGGGACTTTAAGACCTAAATCTACCCCTAAAATCTTCGTTCCTGTTTTTTCATTTGTAGGAATTGTGACAGATATTTGAGCAATCCACTTATTAGATTTCTTCGTGATACGAAGTGTACCTAACTTGTGTGTTAACAAATTAAAATTGCGATTATATTTATCAGTTAATAAAGCACGAACCTTTAAGCGAGTTGATTTTCCATTTACCATGAGTGGAACTGAAATGTGCGTGAAGTCAAACGAATAGTTTTGATTGTTCCATACACAAACAGGTCTCTTTAGAATCGGAATAACTTTGTATTTACTTTTTTTCACCTTTGTAGAAAACACACTTTTAGCGTCTTTAATTGCTTGGTTCTTCACTGCGCTTGGAAGATTCGCTTCAACATCTTTTGTACTTTTCTTAGTGCTCTTCTTCGCTTCAGCCATTTCAGATACAAGTGTATTAATGACTTTGATATACTCATAGCTACTTTGTTCCAATAACTGAATTTGTTCTTTTGTTGGAAGCAATTTAACTTTGACTGTGATTGTTTGTGACACAATTTTCACCCCCTCGTCTTTTGATTTTCAACATACTGTTTAATTGTCTCAGTCGATACATTTCCAGCAGTAGAAACAAAATAGGAACGTGTCCATAGACTTGGCAAGTGTTGAAGATGAGGAAACTCTCCTCTCAAACGCTTCGATGTCACTCCTTTAATTTTCGCCATTGTGTCAGCAGGACTAAGTGTTGGTAGTGTATTTAAGAACAAGTGAACGTGGTCTTTGTCGCATTCCATTGCGACAATAGCAACATCCATTTCTCCGCATATTTCTTGAACCAACTCTTTGAAACGTTCTTCTACTTTTGTGTTAAGAAAAATTTTTCTTCTGTATCGCGGGCAAAACACAAAATGGTAGTTAATTAATGACACAGTTGTTTTGGTTCTTCTATAATCATTTATCATATTCACATTGTATCAGTTTTACTTTTAAACTACACCACAAAAGATACCAATATTTTGGATACTTAAAGTACCACAAACTTAGCGATTTTTAGTGGTACTCCGTATCCAACCTCACTTTCATCCCATGCCTAAAGGCGATGGGCTTTCCCGTTCGGAAAGGGCTGTAAGAATCAATTCACATATTTCTGGAAATCCATCCACATACTATAGATAAATCAAATGAAATTTGGAGGATACATACATGAATAACAAAAATATGAATAAAAAAGAAAATGTTACTGAAAACACTACATCTATTCAAAATAATAATACTGCAAATCTTACTATCGAAGAACAAGCAATGAACGGCTTATACGGGATGCCCGAAACAACAATTGAAGATGCTGATCACGCTGCAGCTGATGGTTTGACTTCAAAAAATTAATTAACTACATTGAAAAAAGCCAAGGAAAATTGAAGTGACCCCTAAAAGTTAGACACGGTTATTTCATTAGGCAGCTTGATAAAAATGAGTCCGGTATTGCACCGGGCTCATTTTTAATTTTGCCTTTATCCGTTTTGTATT
>NZ_JBQAHZ010000014.1:0-134884 GCF_051917185.1 Bacillus cereus group sp. MYBK108-1 | reverse complement strand
GGTAATGAACTCTTGTCTTCAAACGAAAAACACCTCCATTAAATTTGCATACTTAGTATGCGAATTCAGGAGGTGTTTTTTTCATGTACCACTATTCGGGTTCACTTCAGACGAGGTGGTGTTTTTCGTTTTAAAACTTTAGAAAGTTGTTATGATGAAAAGTAAAATTTTTGAGGACCTGTTTCAGTCATGGGTACTTAAAAGTGCCTACATCACTTTAAAGTACGTACTATGCTTCATAATATAACCGTTTTATAATGACACTCGTAGCAAGAAGTCAGTACAATAACGATTTTAAGCTATGTTCAAAAAGACTTATTAACTAGTATAGTTTTTTGTTCAATTTTTTAGTAGGAGATGTTTTTATGGTTGAAGAACTTTTTTATAAAAAAATACTCAAAAATCTGTTTTCAGATCCAGTTCAAATTACACTTTGGAATGGAGAAACAATCCAATATGGCGAAGGGGAACCTCAATTTCACATAACATTCCATAAGCCACTTTCAAAAAAAGAAATCGCTAAGGATCCTTCTATTGCATTCGGTGAAGCATATATGAATGGGGATCTTGAAATAGAGGGTAACCTTGAAAAAGCAATTCAATCTATTTATAAAAGGCAGGATAGCTTTTTAGGTGATAGTAAGTTGCAATATTTCAAAAGTAAATGGAATTTCTCAAAACAAAAAAATAAAGATGATATTGCTCATCATTATGATATTGGGAACGATTTCTATAAATTATGGCTTGATGAAACAATGACATATTCTTGTGCATATTTCCAAAATGAGCAAGATTCTTTAACGACAGCGCAGCATAATAAAGTGAATCATATTTTGAAAAAGTTGAACCTTCAAAAAGGTGATACGCTATTAGACATCGGTTGTGGGTGGGGTGAACTCATTACAGCTGCCGCTAAACAGTACGGTGTGAAAGCGATGGGAGTAACGTTAAGTGAGGAACAATATGCTAAGACTTCTGAGCGAATTAAACAAGAGGGACTTACGGATTTAGTTGAAGTATCTTTACTTGATTACCGCGATATTAAGAATCATAAATTTGATAAAATTGTTAGTGTAGGTATGATCGAACATGTAGGAAAAGACAACATTACGCAATACTTTGAAACAGTTAACAAATTATTAAATGATGGCGGGATTTCTCTGCTGCATTGCATTACTTCTCCGGCTAATGGTGGTGCTACGAATGGTTGGATTGAAAAATATATATTCCCTGGTGGGTATGTTCCTGCTGTGAACGAATTAATCACGAACATGACAAACGAACAATTTTTTATTGTGGATGTAGAAAGCTTACGTAGACATTACGGAAAAACATTACAACATTGGGCTCGAAATTTTGAAAACGTACTAGAGGAAGTTCGTAAAACGAAAGATGAGCGATTTATCCGCATGTGGCGTTTATATTTAAATGCATGTGCAGCTTCGTTCTTTACAGGTAATATTGATTTACATCAATTTGTATTTACAAAAGGGATTAATGATACAATTCCGATGACACGTTCGTATATGTATGAATAAGAGCATGTAACCAAGTAGCTCTCAAGTCATTGAGTATAAATAAAATGATGATAGGATATAAGTCTATAACGTAAAGTCGAGATGGGAATCAGAAAATGATTTCTATCTCGACTTTTTAGTATATAATTTCAAAATTAAAACTATATACTTTTAAAGAAAAAATATATAATAAATGTAGAAACGAAAATTTATGAGCAAGGAAGTTGAAGAACATGACATTAACAATGGGCTTTATTGGATTTGGAAAATCAGCTAACCGTTATCACCTACCTTATCTAAATACACGTAATAATATAAAAGTAAAAACGATTTTTGTACGTCAAATAAATGAAGAATTAGCGGCTCCATATGAGGAAAGAGGTGTTTACTTCACTACTGATTTGGACGAATTGTTGAATGACAAAGAAATTCAAGTCGTGACGATCTGTACGCCAGCACATACGCATTATGAATTAGCAAAAAAAGTTATACTAGCCGGAAAATCAGTTATCGTTGAAAAACCATTTTGCGATACAGTAGAACATGCGAAAGAATTATTAGCTTTAGGACGAGAGAAAGGTGTAGTCGTTATGCCTTATCAAAACCGTCGTTTTGATGGTGATTTTTTAGCTGTAAAGCAAGTAGTTGAACAAGGATTCCTTGGTGATATTATTGAGATTGAATCACATATTGATTATTTCCGTCCTGGTTCAATCACTCATGAAGCTCCAAAAGAAGAAGGTTCATTTTACAGTTTAGGTATTCATACGATGGACCGCATGATTTCACTATTCGGCCGTCCAAATACAGTGACATACGATATTCGTAATAATGAAGTGGAAGGTGCGGTTGATAACTATTTCGATGTTGGTCTACATTATGGAAATCAGTTGAAGATTAAGCTGAAAACGAACCATATCGTAGCAAAAGATTATCCACGCTTTATCGTTCATGGAACAAATGGCTCTTTTATTAAATACGGTGAAGATCAGCAGGAAAATGATTTGAAAGCGGGTATTATGCCTGAGAGTGCAGGATTTGGTGAAGATTCGCCGATGTATTATGGAATTGCTAAGTATCGTAATGCAAATGGTGACTGGATTGAAAAACAAATTAAAACGCCGCTTGGTGATTACGGTCGTTTCTATGATGCAGCGTATGACACAATTGTAAATGGTGCACCAAAACTTGTGAAAGATGAAGAAGCAGTAACGAATATTGAAATCTTGGAAAACGGATTTGCTGCCCCATCACCTTCAGTTTACAAACTTGAGGCTTTACATTTGAATGAATAGAAGAGAGTTTGCAGTATAAAGGAGGTATGGAAATGGCAAGCGGATCAACACAAGTAAAATACCTCGGCATTTATCAAAAGATTAAACAGCAAATTTTAGACGGTGAATATAAAATCAACGAAAAAATTCCGAGTAGCTCCGTCCTTGCTGAAGAATTCGATGTTTCAGCACTTACGATTAAAAAAGCGCTGGATCTATTAGTAAGAGACGGCTACATTATCCGTCGGCGCGGAAGTGGAACAGTGGTACAAGATTGGCATCAGCAGGAAAAGGCACGAATGATTCAAACTTTAACAGGTACGAAAGCTGTTTACGGTAGTGAGGTAGAAAGTAAAATTATCGAGTTTGCGATTGTAGGTGCTGATGAAGTAGTTGCTGAGAAATTGGGAGTTTCAATTGGTGATTTCGTCTATAAAATCATTCGCCTCCGCATCATTCACAGCATTCCGACGATTATGGAGCATACATGGATGCCAATTTCGGTTATCCCAGGTGTTGAAGCTTCTGTTTTAGAGGAGTCGATATACTCACATATTCAAAATAAACTTGGTCTTGAAGTAGGGACATCTGTTGTCAGGGTTAAAGGGATTCGCCCAGATGATAGGGAAAAGCAGTTTATGAACTTAACAAATCAGGATTTCCTAATGCGAGTTGAGCAAGTAGCTTACTTAACGGATGGACGAACTTTTGAATATTCTTATGCAGATCATCTACCGGAAACCTTTGAGTTTGAAACAGTCATTACGGCAAAAAAATTATAAAGAGACATAAAAACCGGTTGAGGCAAGCATTGTCTCAACCTATTTTATGTCTTCTACAGTTATGATTCATCTGCTGTAATCAGCATGGATGTGTTCCCGGTTTTTTCAAGATGAACTTCTCCCCAGGAACAGAGGGAATCGAGTATAGCTCCTAAAGAAGAACCGTAATCCGTTAAAGAGTACTCTACTTTTGGTGGTACTTGGTCATATACTTTCCTTTGGATTACACCATCTTCTTCTAGTTCCCGTAATTGTTGCGTTAACATTTTTTGCGTAATACCAGGCATTAAACGTTTTAATTCACTCGTTCTTTTTGTTCCTTTTTTTAAATGACAAAGGATAACAACTTTCCACTTTCCGCCAATAACTTCTAAAGTCGCTTCTACAGGAATATTGTATGTCTTCATAAAAAAAAACTCCTTTGATGAATTTAGATTACAGTTGTGAGCCTACATCCGTTGCAATACTAAAATTATTTCTTTTTAGTACCTATAACACTTTAAAGTGCGTACTATTTATTGTGCTAAATATCGGTCAGTGCGTACTATTTATTGTGCTAAATATCGGTCATAATAACCGATGTAAGAGAGAAATAAGCAGAATGGCACTTGAAAATGCATATGTTACTTTTTAGTACCTATAACACTTTAAAGTACGTACTTTTTATTAGGATGAATATAATCCATAATAGCACTTGTAAGCAAGAAATGCGTGAAATGTGCTTTGAAGGAGCCATCATGCTATGGGGAATTTTACAGGAGAATAATTTGTTGTGTTATTAAAATTAATCCAAGACTTAACAGTTGATTAATTGAACTGTAAAGTTTAAAATTACAGTAAGATTTTTAAAAGTGAGTTGTTAACGTCTGTAAAATGTAGCATGAATAATAGAGATAAATGAAACATTGCTGAATAATTAACATTATGTGAATTTGATTCTAAACTGTAATTTTTTTTAATACATTTCAATAAGCGATATTTAAAATGTAAGTTTAATAACATTAAAGGAGTGAGTTAAATATGGTAATTCTATATACAACAGCAAGCTGTGCTTCATGCCGAAAAGCGAAAGCATGGCTTGAAGAGCATCAAATTGATTATATTGAAAAAAACATCGTATCAAATTCTATGACAGTTGATGAGCTTAAATCGATTCTTCGTTTAACTGAAGAGGGGGCTACTGAAATTATTTCAACTAGATCCAAAACTTTTCAGGACTTAAATATAAATATTGATGAGCTCTCGCTAAATGAATTTTATACATTAATAATTGAGCATCCACTAATGTTGCGTCGCCCGATTATGCTGGATGAAAAAAGATTGCAAATTGGTTTTAACGAAGAAGAAATTCGCAAATTTTTACCACGTAGTGTCCGAACATTTTTAAACATTGAACTGCAAAAGTTGGCTAATTAATAAGTAATAGTATGAAAGAGAAATTTTTTGAAAGGAGGAAACTGAAGGTGATAGAAGTATGCGTTACAGTTAATTATAAAGATAGAAACTATCAAACAAATGTCATTGTGAACAAAGATACGATTTGGACAAAAATTGAACAGTTGGCAGAAGAACAAGTGAAGAAACAGTGGGGTTTTTAAACTTAATTATTTAAAAAAATGAATTTATATGCTAGAGATTATAACTAAATTCAAAATTTTTCAGGTATTAAATATAAATAAGAAATTTTCTTGAAAGGAGGAAGCAGAAGATGATTGAAGTATGTGTTACAGTTAATTATAAAGATAGAAATTATCAAACAAATGTTATTGTAAGTAAAGATACGATTTGGACAAAAATTGAACAGTTGGCAGAAGAACAAGTGAAGAAACAGTGGAGTGTTTAATTTTCTTTTTAACTTAAAAAGCTAAATGAAGTTATCAGATATAGGTGGGACGGGATAGAATATAAGGGAATTAATTTTTTATGGCAAGAAGCATTCCACATGTTTTAACGTTCTAACCAATCTGTAATATTTATGGCTACAGTATGTTAATATATGAGAAACAATATTTTTAATCGTAGGAGGAAAATCATGAACAGCGACTTTACCTTGGCCATACACAGTTTAACTTATTTAGCTTTACAGCCAGACCGGATGTCAACAAGTAATGCTATTTCAGAAAGTGCAGGTGTTCATCCAGTACGCATTCGCAAAGTACTAAGTTTGTTAAAAAAACATAAGTTTATACAATCGAAAGAGGGGACTGGTGGCGGTTTTATTTTCGCTCGCGATTTAGATGAAATTAATCTTTGGCATATTTATCAGATAACCTCTGAAGGTGCTTTGCAGCCGAAGTGTCCAGAATCAAACAATCAGTGTGTTGTAGGTTCGAACATGCGAAAAGTTCTTTTCGCTATTTTCTTAGGTGCTGAAGAGCATCTAGGTGAATACTTAAAGAATTATACAATGAAAGAAGTTGTTGACCTTATCAATCAAGAGCGTTAAGCGGCTTAATTATTATATAGCCGTGAGTTCTTAACACTTAAATGTAATGAAAAATATTACAGTATAATTTGTTTTTATATATTTTTTATCGTCACAAAAAATATTTATAGGAAGGTGAAACGGTATGATGTCAAATAATAATCATGTTTTAAAAGTAGGAGATTGGGTTCGTGGAATATCAAATGAAGGTGAATTAATAGTTGGTTATATTGTATCACTTGATGATGTAGAGGATATAGTTACAGTTAGTATTGTGAAACGTGACGGCCAGTACACAATAAACGAAGCGATTTTACTCTTTAGTAAACACGTTAACAAACTCCCTGAATCAAAGGTAATAAATAAGGAACAAATCCTTTATCTTATAGATCTTGCATTATTAACAGGGGATGAAGAATGGTTTATCGAGCTTTCTTCAAAATTAAACTCGATAAAAGAGCTAGTTAATGAGGGATTTTAAAATTTAAACTTTTGAGGGTGCACACAATCCGCCTTATGGGACACAATTACTTTTCGCATAAAAGGAAATGATGTAAAAACGATTCATTACAAACATAGAGATATCCCTGAAGAAGAGCCGAACAAACTACAATTAAGATGATATTGAAGTGATTTGTTTGTGTATTCCTGATAACGATAATTATGTAAATGAGCTGTCCATATGGGGCAGCTTTTTTGTTTTTTGCTCAGTGTAGCTTTTTAAATTGTATATGAATTCAATATTAATAATATATATCCTAAAATTTGGTTTTTTTATTTTGGGATTTTTTTCTTTTTACCTACATTAATTATTTATTAGAATATCTTTTATGTTTAAAATAAAATTTTTTGATAAAAGGGGATATAAGTATTTTTATAATAAGTCACCTAGAAAAACAATGTATTATTGTATTTTTTTACTAACTAATTCAGCTTTAAGCGATAAAAACAATGGCTACATGCTAACTGTAAAATATTATCCATATAAAATTATTCCGCTTTAATATTTCTGAAAATATAAAAATATTAATTTTATAAATATACACGTTATAATGAGGGCGTCGAGAGAAATTTTATTATCTCTGGAGAAAATATAAAAAATGCGATTATTAGTAAGAAAGGTGTGTGATTAGAGGCGAAATGTATGTAATGTGCTTCAGTGGCTTGTGTGAGCAATATCATCAGTGCTACCGAAGTTATGAAAGTAATGTATAGAATTGAGAAAGAAATGCCTCGCAAATGAAGAGAGGCCGGTTTAGCTAAAATTACTGTTAAAAGTAAAAAAGAGAAACCATTAAAGTAATACACTGTTATTAGAAATGTTGCAACGTATTTATGAAGTCTATTCTATATTGTTCTCTTAAGGGTTCTTTATATAAAGAGCGGATATTACGAGTAAAATTTTTTGTGAACGCTAACAATTATATTAGGACGCTAATTAGCGAATGTTTCAATTTGGATTCATTATGATGAAGGACATACAATGTGGGGCAACTTGTAAGGAATTCATTTTCCAAAAAGGGAATATTTGTTAGTTGCAAAGAGAAATGCAGGAATAGATACAAGGGGGAGTTATTATATGAACGGGAATACTGCAAAGAAAATAGAAGTTCAAGCTGAAAATACCGCACTAAAAAATGAGCAATATGCAGATCCGAAAAAGTGGCATAAGCAGGATACTACATGGGCACTCAGTCTATTTGGAACTGCAATTGGAGCAGGGGTGCTCTTTTTACCGATTAATGCAGGTTCAGGTGGTTTATTATCTTTACTACTAATTACATTGCTTGCATATCCAGTTATGTACTACTCACATAGGGCACTTGCTAAAATGATATACGCTTCTAATTCTGCTGATGAGGGGATCACAGGTACAATTAGAGAGTATTTCGGAAATAAAGCGAGTATCATTTTTAACATCGTATATTTCGGTTCAATTTATACAATCGTACTAATGTATTCGGTTGCGCTTACAAACACTGCAAGTAGTTTTATCGTGCATCAATTGCACATGCCAGAACCTCCAAGAGCTATTTTATCACTTGTATTAGTTCTTGGTCTTATCGCTATACTGAATTTTGGTCAAGATATTACTGTAAAGGTAATGAGTATGTTAGTGTATCCTTTCATAGTTTCTCTACTTTTTATCGCAATATCTTTAATTCCACAGTGGAATACGTCAATGCTTAGTTTTTCAGCTGTTTCAACTGCTTCAACAGGAACAGGCTATTTTGGAACGATATTGATGATTCTACCAATCATCGTATTCTCATTTAATCATTCACCTATGATTTCATCATTTGTTGTGAAACAGAGAGCTACGTATGGAATCGAAGCCACTGATGCTAAATGTGCGCAAATACAAAAGGTTTGTTATATTATGACATTCGCTGTTGTTATGTTCTTCGTTTGGAGTAGCGCATTGAGCTTGACTCCAGATGATATAAAAATGGCAAAAGAACAAAACTTATCAATTCTTTCATATCTTGCTAATGAGCTTAACTCGCCTGTAATCACTATTGCAGCTCCAATTATTGCTTTTGTGGCTATTACAAAGTCTTTCCTTGGCCATTATATCGGAGCATTTGAAGTAATGCGTGACATGATTATTAAGTTCGGTAAATCACGTGGAAAAGATATTGAAGAAAAAACAATTAAGACAGTAATCCTTACTTTTGTTGTATTATCATGCTGGTTTGTTGCTTATACAAATCCAAGTATTCTTGGACTTATTGATTCTCTAAGCGGTCCTTTAGTTGCTGCTATCTTATGTCTATTACCGATGTATGCGATTCAAAAAGTGCCAGTACTAGCTAAATACAAAGGGAAAATGAGTAACGTATTTGTTATTATTGTAGGTGTACTTACAGTTTTAGCAAGTATTAAGTCATTATTCTAATTCACTATTATTGCTATTAGTGTAAAAATAGTTAACACGAAAAACTTTTTGAACAAACTTCTCACATTGGAGAGTTTGTCCTTTTTTAGTCATTCTATCAACTTGAAACAGCCACCTTCCAGGCAGAAGGTGGCTGTTTCAGTATTAATTTATTTTAACTATTCACGTCTGAATGGCCTTTTTGGAGCAATTAGCTCTAAATTAGTACCATCTGAATCGGGGAAGTAGGCAACTCCTGTACCAAATCCAGTTTTCTAGCCGTCTTCTTGAAAGGTAATTGGTTCGTCATCTGGGTGCTATCCTATGCCCATCAAGCTAACAAAATGGATTGCCTCTGAAACAAAAAATGATTTTTATTACTATAAAAAACGTAAAGTATCTGTTTTTAGAAAAAATTAATTTTTATAAATTGATGGAGATATAACTCAATTCTTTTATATATGTAGTTAAATATGATTGTCAGAATGAACTTAAAGTAATTATGATTTCTAGAAATGCGAACTGATGTTTTGAATTGGTTTAAAGTTGCTGGAACAAAATAAAACCAATTGAGCAAAAAAACTTGCAAAAATAAAAAGAGAGATGTATATTAATTGATGTATCAATAATTGATGTATCAATTAATATTTTAACAAGAAAGAAAAGGAATATTTTATGAAGGAAATGTACGTAAATATCAGTGGAGAAGAACACAAAATACTTATTCATGTTCTATTACAGATGCAAAAAAATGTAGAGAATATTAAAGAATAGAGAGTGTAGGGGGCAGAATAGTGTGGAAATAATCGCAGCTATTTTAGTTGGGATCGTAGCATTAGAACATTTGTTTATCATGATCCTTGAAATGTTTTTTATTGATTCAAAAGTAGCGAAACGTGCTTTCAAATTACCGAAGCATTTAGAAGGAGATCGAAACGTAGCCATTATGTTTGCAAACCAAGGTTTATATAATGGATTTTTAGCGGCTGGTCTCATTTGGGGACTTGTACTTGGGCTCAATCCAATTGGTTATATGGTCCAATTATTTTTCGTGATTTGTGTGGTGATAGCAGCTATTTTCGGAGGTTTCACATCTAATAAATCAATTATTGTGAAACAAGGACTTCCAGCTGTTTTAGCACTGGTTGCCCTTTTATGTATAATATAGAATCAAAGTTTCTCAATAAAAGAACTCATTTTTGAAAAGAATACGCTATTCTTTCTTTAGAATTATAGGAAAGGATGGCGTTTTTGTATGTCCATTTCTATATGTAATGAATTATAACTATTCTCTTAAGGGACTCAACTGCTTTTCAGCTTTTGGATATATTTTCATCCATCTTTGTTTCCTTCTATTGTTGGATAGTGTAATAATTGATAAAAATCTTGATGAAATTGGATTATAACGATTGATCAAAAAAGTTAGTGATTAAAAATATTATTCTTTAGTACATACATTTTTAAGATGTTAAATATATTTCATAATAGTCTCTGTAAGATAGGGATAAGTAGAATAGTACTTTTTATAACTTTGAATGTCATTCATAATAGCACCAGTAAGAAGAAAACAAGCTTTACGGTACTACTAGTTACCAAAGATGTTACAGTAGTTTATTTAGAATCAGATTGATTGAAAGGTTGTACTATATAGCCTAATAATTTCGAAAAAATGTCGGTGTGGCATAAAACAATTATGGAGGTTAAAGATATGAGTACTTCAAATTTGAATGAAATAAGTAAACAAATTTTAAAAGAGGAGGAAACGCTTCAATTTTCCTCTTTTACAAATGAAGATGCCTTGCAACTAGGTTTATTTATCGTTGAAACAGCAAAGCGAGAGGGGAAATTGATTGCTGTTGATATAACGAAAAATGGTGTGCAATTATTTCATTTCAAGATGACAGGGACAAATGCGGAAAATACGAAATGGATTGAGCGTAAAAAACGAGTCGTTTCCCTGCATGATCGTAGCTCGTATTATATGCAGATACAAAGTGAAATAACTGGAATTTCATATAATGAAAAATATCTTTTAGATACTTCGGAATATGCTGCGTTTGGTGGATGCTTTCCTATCAGGATAAAAAACGTAGGGGTTATTGGAATGATAACAGTTTCAGGATTACCACCAGAAGAAGATCACGAATTGGTAGTAAGAGCAGTTAAAAATCATTTGAAGCAATAGTAAAAGGAAATGTGATGGTTAAGTAAAAGCCAAGAATGAACATATTATTGTTCGTTTTTGGCTTTTTATTATTTTTTCTTATAGTCGGCTAAGAGGGTTCTTTTACAGGTAGTACTTAATTGTGCAATGTTCTTTAAATTGCATCGTTTTGTTCGAGTGAGCGAAATTGCTGTAATTGAAGATGCTCTAAATTAATGTGAATTTGGTGATTAAAGTAGCTACATTTCATATTTGTGTAAATATGAAACAAGCAGGATACATGAATAGAGAATGGGTAAAATAGTACCGAATGATGATTAGATTTTATGAATGATGTTATAAGGCTTTTTTTAGGAAAACTGAAGGAAGCAGTGTGTTTAGATTTAGAATGACTGGCAATGGGTGCTAGGAAGTTCAATGATTCAAAAATGAACTCATTTAAACGCATATTATCTTCGAGATGTATCATTTTGAAGAATATTAAAACTTAGGAGGAACGGAATTATGACAAAAGATTTCTATACTGCACTGAAAGAAAGACGTACTTACTATGGGATTAATAAAGAGGTACAAGTATCGGATGAAAAAATTAAAGAAATCGTGGAGTTTGCTGTGAAATATACTCCATCCGCTTTCAATTCTCAAACTGCACGATTAGTTGTATTATTTGGTGAAGCTCATGATAAATTATGGGATATTACCACTGAAACATTAAGAAAAGTAGTTGGAGATGGAGATTTTTCAGGAACGCAACAAAAAATGGATTCTTTTAAAGCTGGTTATGGAACAGTATTATTCTTTGAAGATGAGGCTATCGTTAAATCGCTTCAAGAAAAATTTGCTGCATATGCTGAAAACTTCCCAATTTGGTCACACCAAGCATCAGGTATGCACCAATTAGTCGTGTGGACAGGTTTAGAAGCAGAGGGATTAGGGGCATCATTACAACATTATAATCCGTTAATTGACGATGAGGTAAAACAAGAATGGAATGTCCCTGCTAATTGGAAACTAATTGCACAAATGCCATTTGGTAATCCAACAGCTGCACCAGGTGAAAAAGAATTCCAACCACTCGAAGAGCGTGTGAAATTTCATAAGTAATATTCGAATGTAATAATACGGTCTAGCTATAGTAGAGTGATTCGCTCTTTTTCGGGAAAGGGCCATGCTATTGATGAAATCGGAAAAATACTATTATATTTAAAAAAGAACAAGGCGATCATTTTTGATTGCCTTGTTTGACATTTGTACAATTAATCTACGCATTAAGCTAACAGCATGAATCATTATTTATATTATCGGGTTATTGTTACCAAACGTTTTTCAAAACTATTTTACCTATTGCTTTATTTGACTCCAAATATTCATGTGCTTGTACAACTTCATCAAACGTAAAAGGTTTAGAATCTAGCAATGGACGAAGTTTTCCTTCTTCTACAATTTGCGTTATTTTCCTTAAGATTTCTCCGCAATCATTACGCTTATCTGTATGTAATATTTTTAATGCCATAAAAGTAACGTGCAGAGAGAGTCCTTTTGCGTGTAAAGGAGAGAGGTCATGGGTTGAACGAGCTGCAATAGTTACGACAGTTCCATTGACCGCAGCAGCTTCAAAAGAATGATCAAGATTCTTGCCACCTACTGTATCAAATATAACTTCAAATCCGTTTCCATTCGTATGTTTTTGTACATATTCTTGAACAGATTCTTCTTTATAATTAATAGCTATATCGGCTCCTAAACGATGGGCTATTTCCATTTTGTTTTGCTGAGAAGCTGTTGTGAAAACTTTAGCGCCTGCCCATTTAGCTAGTTGAATGGCTACGTGTCCTACGCCACCAGTAGCTCCATGAATGAGAATATTTTGACCAGGTTTAATATTTGCACGATCAAATAAAGATTCCCAAGCTGTAATTGCAACTAATGGTAGAGCAGCAGCTGCTTCCATTGTTAAATTTTTAGGTTTGTGAGCAATTAATCGTGCATCAGCAAGCATAAATTCTGCAAGTGCACCTCCAGTTTCTTTAAAACCTCCGGCACATCCGTATACTTCATCCCCACATTTAAATTTCGAAACACCTTCTCCTACTTCAATAACAATACCAGCTACATCGCCGTGTAATATAGCTGGAAACTCAGGAGCGACTGCTGAAACGGCACCACTACGCATTTTTGTATCGATTGGATTTACACTTGTTGCTTTTACATCGATTAGAACATGACCTGGTAAAAGTTTTGGTTTTGAAACTTCTTCTAATTGAAATACAGATGAACCCCCAAAAGAATGGATAATTTGTGCTTTCATAGTTTATACCTCCTGTTTGTGGTTATAGCATAGCAAAGTACGAAAAATAAGTATAATATTTTGAATTTGGTTAGTAACAATTTTATATAAAGAAAGGGAAAGTACGTGAAATAATGAAACGTATTTGCAAAAGCAACAGTAAAGCTTTTTCAAGAAAGGATAGATGTGATTTTTGCAGCATGATTTATTATTACTCACTTAGTATAGGTACTTTAAAGTGCCTACATCACTTTAAAGTACGTACTGTTATTCATGTTATGGCCGATTTATAATAACACTCGTAGCACAAAGAAAGTTATAACGATTACAATCGGCAACAATGTGGTGTTGCAGTGTTGCTTATAAATTTTGAGAAGAAATATGAAAAGTATAGATTTATATGAATGAGGGAAAGTGAGTGAAACACATGGAAAAGTTTGCGAACCATTTTGGATATAATCGTATGTTTGCGAAAGATCAACTTACGTTAGGAGTTCACATTCCGATTGAAAATTATCAGTTTCATGCTCCAACGATGGAAAAACAAGTAGAGTTAGTACAAAAAGCGGAACAATACGGTTTTACAGGTGTATGGCTTCGCGATGTATTGCTGCAAGACCCTGATTTTGGTGATCCTGCAACAGGTCAAATTTACGATATGATGATTTATTTGACGTATTTAGCAAGCAAGACAGAGAAAATCGCATTTGGAACGTCGGCAACAGTGTTGTCACTTCGTCATCCATTGCGTGTAGCAAAAGAAATTGCTACATTAGATCAACTATTTCCAGAAAGAATTATGCTTGGCGTTTCATCCGGTGACAGACGTGCCGATTTCAAAGCGTTAGGTGTTAGTCATGAAACACGAGGTGAAAAGTTTAGAGAAGCATTTGCTTACTTGGAAGAAATTTTGTATAAAAACTTCCCGTCTATCCAGTCGACACTAGGAGAAGTTCATGGTGCGAATTTAGTTCCAAAACCGTCTAAACGTGTTCCAACCTTTATTACAGGTTTTAGTCAGCAAAATATGGAATGGTTTGCTGAACATGGAGATGGATGGATGTATTATCCACGTAGTCCGGTGCATCAGGCGGGAGCAATTGGACAATGGAGAGAACTAGTAGAGGATTATCATCCAGATGTATTCAAACCATTTATACAACCGATGCATTTAGATTTATCTGAAGATCCAAATGAACGTCCTACACCGATACGTTTAGGTTACCGTACAGGGCGTAAGGCACTAATTGAATTACTTGATATATATAAAAGTATTGGTGTGAATCATTTATTCCTTGCTCTATTTGATGGTCAACGTCCAGCTGACGAAGTATTGGATGAGCTAGGAGAAGAAGTGCTACCGCATTTCCCAGCCTTGTAAAGGAGTGAAAAGAATGAAAGCAATAGGACTTATGCAATATGGAGATAAAAGTGTACTACAAGAGATTGAAATGCAGACACCGCTATTGGAAGACAACGATGTACTGATTGAAGTATATGCAGCTGGTGTAAATCCTGTGGATTGGAAAATACGTGAGGGTTTACTTCAAGACGTAATTTCTTATGACTTCCCGCTCGTTTTAGGATGGGATGTTGCAGGTGTAGTTGCTGCTATAGGAAAAAACGTAACAGTATGTAAAGTGGGGGATGAAGTATATAGTCGTCCAGATATTGAACGAAATGGTACGTATGCAGAGTACGTGGCAGTAGATGAGAAGTATGTAGCGAAAAAACCGAGAAATCTATCTTTTGAGGAAGCGGCATCAATCCCTCTAGTAGGTTTGACAAGTTGGCAAAGTTTAGTGAAATTCGCTAATGTTCAAAAGGGTAATAAGGTTTTAATTCATGCTGGATCTGGCGGGATAGGTACGTTTGCTATTCAACTAGCGAAAAGTTTCGGTGCACATGTTGCAACTACGACTAGTACGAAAAACATGCAATTTGTAAAGGATCTAGGCGCTGATACTGTCGTCGATTACAAAACGGAAGACTTTTCTTTGCTTTTGCATAATTACAATATTGTATTTGATGTGTTAGGTGGGGATGTACTAAAGAATAGTTATAAAGTACTTGCACCAAATGGAAAGTTAGCGTCTATTTATGGTCCGAAAGGTATGAAAATTCCGCAAACCGAGATATCAAGAGAGAAAAATATTGAGAGTGACCATATATTTACTGAACCTAACGGATATGAACTTTCTCTTATTACAGAATTAATTGAGAGCGGGAAGATTAAACCTGTTGTCACGCATGTGTTGCCTTTACATGTAGAAGGTGTAAAAAAAGCACACCACATAAGTGAGTCAGAACGTGCTCTTGGGAAAATTGTATTGAAGAAACATTGGTAAAGTATGAGGTTTTAGAGACAGTATTGTGCTAAGTAGCGAATGAACTTATATATTCTATTCTAGCAATTGTTTTAAAAGGGAGAGAACAAATGGATTCAATGACATTTCTTTTACCCCGCATTAACAGGCAGTAAGACCCCCACCTCAAAATTCAGCGATATCATAGAAGTTAGGTGGGGGCAACTGCCTGTAAAAGCCCGATTGGTTCAACTAATAATCAGTGGGGATGAACAAAACCCCCACTGATTAAAGTTTCACTTTATCCGGAGCGACAGGGGATTTAGCGAAACGCAAAATTTATCCTGCTTTATATAAGCTATTTAGTAATCAAAATATACCACAATCTATTTCGATTATCGGTATTGGTAGAAAGGTAATGTCAGATGTGGAATTTCAAACAAAGGTAGAACAATCCCTTGCTACATTTTCTAGAAGATCTACTGATGATGAATTAGGAGTAGAAGAATTTATTAGCACATTTCGTTATTGTCAATTAAATACAGCGAATATAGCGGACTATCAAGATTTGTTGCGTCTTGTAAAGAGGCGTGAAACAGAATTAAACATTCCTGAAAACCGCATGTTTTACCTATCTGTTATACCAGAAGTATTTGATGTCATTGCTTTAAATATTAAGGAAAGTGGATTGTGGGCTACAAAAGGATTGAACCGTCTTATTATAGAGAAGCCTTTTGGTTATCATGTAACGTCTGCTCGTGAGTTTAATGGAAAAATGATTGAAGATTTTGATGAAACTGACATTTGTTATATCAATCATTATCTTTGAAAATGAATGGTAATTAGGAATACACTTAGAAAAGCATTACGAAATAAATAGTATGTAATGCAAGACATTTTTATTGACGATAATAATTTATATGGTTAATATACTAGACATAAGATTATTTAATTACTAAAAGTAATCGGATATACATTTGTTTGTTGGGTTCGATAAATAAGTAATCTGTGGTAGAAGTGCTTTGAATTGCCACTATTAATATTGGGGACAATTAGAAAGCGAAAGGTATAAAAGGAATTGGAATTTGATAACTCTTTGTTTTTTTATAAAAACAGGGGCTTCTGTACAATTCATTTTTAAAATATTGACAAGGATTATACAACAAGAGGGGGACTGAAATTGGAATCAATGACCTTTGTTTTATTTGGAGCGACAGGGGACTTAGCGAAACGCAAAATTTACCCCGCACTATATAACTTATATAGAGATCAAAAGCTTCCAAAGCAAATATCCGTTATCGGGCTTGGAAGACGTCAAGTATCTCACGAAGATTTTCAAGAAAGAATAAAAGAATCAATAGAGACGTTTTCTCGTCAGAGGGAAGAAGGTACTCCGGAACTGGAAGGTTTTTTAGATAATTTTCGCTATTGTCCATTAGATGTGAGTAAGCCGGAAGACTATGAGAGATTATTACAAGTCGTTCGTGAAAGGGAAGAAGAACTACATATAAAAGGTAATAGAATGTTCTATCTTTCAGTTGCTCCTGAATTTTTCGAGACGATTGCTTTAAATATTAAGGAAAGCGGACTTGATAAAACAGATGGATGGAAACGCCTGATGATTGAGAAACCGTTTGGGCACGACCTTGCATCTGCTCGTGAGCTGAATGATAAGCTTAGTCGCACGTTTGAAGAAGACGAGATATACCGTATTGATCATTATTTAGGTAAACCGATGATTCAAAACCTTGAAGCGCTAGAATTTGCAAATCCTGTTCTCCAGTCGATTTGGAATAAAGAACATATAGCGAATGTACAAATCACAGCTAGTGAAACAGTTGGGGTTGAAGAAAGGGCAGGATATTATGACCAGGCAGGAGCCATTCGAGATATGGTTCAAAATCATATGTTACAAATATTAATGATGACTGCTATGAATCTGCCGGAAAAGGTTAATGCATGTGAAATTCGAGAGGAAAAGCGAAAGGTAATGGAGACGCTTCGTAAAGTGAAAAAAGAAGACGTTCAAAACCATATCGTTCGCGGTCAATACGTTTCAGGAGAAATAAAAGGCGGACAAGTTGTAGCGTATAAAGAGGAGCCAGGAGTAAATCCTTCTTCTAACATAGACACATTTGTTGCTGCTCGCCTGTGGATCGATAATCCATTTTGGACTGGCGTTCCATTTTATATACGAACAGGAAAACGAATGAAAGAAAAGTCTACTCGTATTGTAATCGAATTTAAAAATACGTTAAAACAGCAATATCAAGATAGTAATCCAAATGCAGCACCTAACTTATTAATAATTGAAATTAGTCCAGGTGAGAACGTTTCATTACAGTTAAATAGTAAAAATCCATTGAAAAATGGAGAAATTGAACCGATGCGTATTAACTTTACTTGTGAGCAAGCGGATGTGGGAGTACCTGAAGCGTATGAAAGACTCATTCATGATGCGGTGAGTGGAGACGCTACATTCTTTGCACATTGGAGAGAAGTTGAATTGTCATGGGAATGGGTACAACCAATTCTTGAAGCATTCGAGGAGAACTTATTACCACTTCATGAATATGAGTCTGGTTCATATGGTCCAGATGCGTCTAATGAATTATTGCAAGAAAGTGGATTTAAATGGTGGTTAGATCAAGAGACGGAAAAATAAGTACTTTCTTTCATGAAAGCATGTAGGGGGACGATTACTATGACACAAAACATAAATCAATTAGCAGTGAATACAATTCGTACATTATCAATTGATGCTATTAATGCGGCAAATTCAGGTCATCCAGGTCTTCCGATGGGAGCAGCACCGATGGCTTATGTATTATGGGCGAATCATTTAAATCACAATCCTAATCACCCAGAATGGTTTAACCGTGATCGATTCGTTTTATCAGCGGGACACGGATCGAGCCTACTGTATAGCTTACTTCATTTAGCTGGATATGACGTTTCAATTGATGACTTGAAAAACTTCAGAAAGTTAAATAGTAAAACACCAGGACATCCTGAGTTTGGTCATACTCCTGGAGTTGAAGCGACGACAGGCCCGTTAGGACAAGGGATTGCTAATGCTGTCGGAATGGCAATGGCAGAAGCGCATTTAGCAGCGAAGTTCAATAAGGATGGTCACTCTATTATAGATCACAATACGTACGCTTTAGTCGGAGATGGTGACTTAATGGAGGGTGTCGCTTATGAAGCGATGTCAATGGCAGGACATATGAAACTTGGCAAGTTAATTGTACTGTATGATTCAAATGAAATTTCACTTGATGGTGAATTAGGCATTGCTTTCTCTGAAGATATTCAGAAAAGGGCAGAATCTGTACATTGGCAATATGTAAGAGTTGAAGATGGAAACGATGTCGATGCTATTACAAAAGCTATTCAATCAGCGAAAGAAAATACGGATCAACCTACTCTTATAGAAATTAGAACCATTATAGGTTATGGAAGTCCAAAAGTTGCTGGAACGAACAAAGCACATGGTAATCCGCTTGGAGTAGAAGAAGCGACAGCGACAAAACAAGTGTATGGTTGGCACTATGAGGAAGACTTCTTTGTGCCTGAAGAAGTAACAGCTCATTTTAATGAACTGAAACAAAAAGGTATTGAAAAAGAAAATGACTGGAATGAGCAGTTCAACTCATACAGAGAGTCGAACCCTGCACTAGCAGATGAATTAGAAAAAGCGATTACAGGTGATGTTTTAATTGAAGCGAAAGACATTCTATCTTTTGATACTGAAAAAACGATTTCCACTCGTGTTGCAAGTGGGGAAGCTATTAATCATTATGTGAAATCGATTCCTTCTATTTTCGGTGGAAGTGCGGATCTTTCTCATTCTACGATGACAGATATAAAAGGTGAAGCTGTGTACGCGGTAGAATCATATGCTGGACGAAATATATACTTCGGTGTACGTGAACATGCAATGGGCGCGGCAGCGAATGGACTGGCTCTCCACGGAGGAGTAAAACCTTTCGTAAGTACATTCTTTGTATTTAATGATTACCTTCGTCCATCGATTCGACTGGCTGCACTGCAAAATTTACCTGTTACTTACGTATTTACACATGATTCGATTGCTGTAGGAGAAGATGGTCCAACGCATGAACCAATTGAACAATTGGCAGCGCTTCGAGCAATTCCTGGTTTAACAGTTATCCGTCCGTCAGATGCAAATGAAACAGCAAGTGCTTGGGCGTATGCTTTACAGCAAACGGATGGTCCAGTCGTTTTAGTACTGAGCCGTCAAAATTTACCGGTGTTTAATGAAACGAAAGCGAACATAGATAATCTCTCTAAAGGAGCTTACGTATTAACACAAACAAATGAAAATCCGGATGTAATTTTAATTGCGACAGGTTCTGAAGTATCCTTAGCTGCTAGTGCGAAAGCAAAATTAGAAGAAGAACAAGTTTCTGTTCGCATCGTTGCAATGCCGAGCTGGGAGTTATTCGATCGCCAATCGAACGAATATAAAGAATCCGTTCTTCCGTCTTCTATAACGAAACGAGTATCTCTTGAGATGGGTGTATCTCTCGGGTGGGAACGTTATGTAGGACAAGAAGGAAAAGTACTATCAATTGAAACATTTGGAGCTTCAGGAACTGGAACTGAAGTCATGAATCTATTTGGATTTACGACAGAAAATGTTGTTCAAATTACAAAAAATGTGTTGAATTCTTAAGCTATGACTGTGAATACCTTTCTGTACATACTAACATTTCAGTGCTGAAAGGTATTCCAGATTGTAGTGATATGAATTTTTAATAAAAGATAATTTGAGGAGGAATTATATTATGCAAGTAGGATTAATTGGGTTAGGTAAAATGGGATTAAATTTAGGGAAAAATTTAATGGATCATAAACATGAAGTAGCAGCATTTGATTTAAATGCAAGTGCAGTGGAAGAAATGAAAGAGTACGGGGCTACAGGTACATCTAGTTTAAGTGAACTTGTTCAGTCATTACAAACACCAAGAATTCTTTGGGTAATGGTACCACACGCTGTTGTTGATTCTGTTATTGATGAGGTTACACCACTTTTATCAAAAGGAGATATTTTAATTGAAGCAGGTAATTCACATTATAAAGAGTCTATCCGCCGATATGAACAATTAAAGAAAGATGGCATTCACTTTATGGATGCAGGAACTTCTGGCGGAATGGAAGGCGCTCGTAATGGTGCTTGTTACATGATTGGAGGAGATCAAGAAGCTTGGGACATCGTTGAACCTATCTTCCGCGATACTTCTGTAGAAAATGGATTCTTATATGCTGGAAAAGCTGGTAGTGGTCACTTCTTAAAAATGGTTCATAACGGAATTGAATACGGTATGATGGCTGCTATTGGTGAAGGATTTGAGATTCTAGAGAAAAGTGAATTTGACTACGATTATGAAAAAGTATCAAGAGTATGGAACAACGGTTCAGTCATTCGTTCTTGGTTAATGGAATTAACAGAAAATGCATTTTCTAAAGATGCAAAACTGGATGAAATTAAGGGTGTTATGCATTCTTCTGGTGAAGGAAAATGGACAGTAGAAACAGCATTAGACCTTCAAACAGCAACTCCTGTTATCGCAATGTCTCTATTAATGCGCTATCGCTCATTAGACAATGATACATTTACAGGAAAAGTTGTAGCAGCTCTGCGTAATGAATTTGGCGGACATGCAGTAGAAAAGAAATAAAGTGAAACTTTAATAAGTAGGGGCTTTATTCCACATCAATCGGGCTTTTACGGGATAAGCATATTAAACATGTAAATCATCAACGTTTAAAAACTGGAGGGAATTGATCATGAAATTTTTTATTGATACTGCAAATCTTGAGGACATAAAAAAAGCATATAAACTTGGAGTTTTAGCTGGTGTTACAACGAATCCTTCTTTAGTAGCAAAAGAGGGCGTTAAGTTTGAAGACCGTATCGCAGAAATTTGTCAGGCAGTACCTAAAGTTGAGTCTGTTTCGGCAGAAGTAACGCCAGATGCTGTTACAGCTGAAGAAATGATTGCTCAAGCAGAAGAATTAATTAAAATTAACGGTGGCGATAAAAACGTCACGATAAAACTTCCAATGACGCTAGCAGGATTAGAAGCTTGTCGCTATCTTACTGAAAAAGGTGTGAAAACGAACGTTACACTTATTTTCACTGTGAACCAAGCACTTTTAGCTGCTCGAGCAGGTGCAACGTACGTTTCTCCATTTTTAGGACGTTTAGATGATATTTCTGAAGATGGTGTACTATTAGTTGCTAAAATTGCTGAATTATTCGATGTTCATCAATTAGATACACAAATTATTGCGGCTTCTGTCAGACATCCAGATCATGTAACTCGTGTAGCGATGGCAGGTGCTCACATTGCAACAATCCCTTATAAAGTAATCGAGCAACTTGCTATGCACCCATTAACAGACCAAGGTATTGAGAAATTTGCTGCGGATTGGGCGAAAGCTCCTAAATTATAATGCATGAAAGTGAAGGTGCTTTCCGAAAATTGCTTTTCATGAGAGGACAAATCCTAAGTAACTTCATCGTTTAAACTGGATCCTGATTTTGTAGTCTTACTACGTGCAAAAAGCAGAGATGAAAGTGTCATTCACTTTTAAAAAAGGAAAAATTGATCGCGCGAAGCGTTTATCACAATAACATTATAATGATGAAAGAGAAATCCCCTTATCAGAGAGATGAGTTAAAGTATATCTCTGATAAGGGAGATTCTTTTTGTATAAATCATTATGTAAAGCTATCTTTTACTCAAGTAAGAACTATATAGGTTCTTTTCATTATATAGTAATTATGAAAGGGTTTACATAAAGGGGGATTGAGTATGAATATGTACCTTTTAATTATTACATTATTATCAATTGTAATTGTTATTTTAGGGGTATCGTGGTGGAGATGGCATGCGTTTATTAGTTTAACGGTTGCAAGTTTGTTTTTAGCAATTATGTCTGGAATGCCAATGGATAAAATAGTGAGTGCTTATGAAACGGGAGTTGGAAGTGTTCTCGGGCATTTAGTAGGTATTTTAGTATTAGGTACAATTTTAGGGAAAATGATGGCAGAGTCAGGTGCTGGAATGCAAGTGGCAGAGTTCTTTATTAAATCCTTTGGGATAAAAAACTTACCATGGGCTATGTTAATTGCAGGTTTTATTATTGGAATTCCGGTGTTTTTTGAAGTAGGTATTTTAATATTACTACCGTTAGTAATTTCAATTCATAAAACAACGAAACAAAATATTTTATTGATAGCATTACCAGCAATTGCTGGGCTATCTGTCGTACACGGCCTTGTTCCTCCGCATCCAGGGGCAATTGTAGCAATTGGTATTTATAAAGCGAATCTTGGGAAGGTACTATTGTATTCACTCATTATTACATTTTTTGCAGCGATTATTGCAGGTCCTATATTTGCGAAATGGATTCACAAACGTGTAATTCCTGAAAATGAGCCAGAATTGATTCGTGTAAATACAAAATCAACGAAATTACCAGGAATAGGAGTTTCATTTTTAGTTATTTTGTTACCTGTTATGTTAATGGTTTTAGCTGCAGCAGCTCCTTATGTGCCTCTTTCTACTACTTTGATGAAGACTGTCACATTAATCGGTAGTCCTATCATTGCACTATTGATTGCATGTTTTGCAGCGTTTTATTTTCTGGGATTTCGCCAAGGTATCGATAAAAAGGCTATTAAGAAGGTAACAGAAGATAGCTTATTACCAATCGGTTCAATTGTTGCGATTATTGGTGCCGGCGGGGGATTTAAGCAAATTCTTATCGATAGTGGTGTAGGCAATGCTATTGCTCAAATGTCTGAGCATTTAGCACTATCTCCAATTGTATTAGCATTTATAGTAGCTGGATTAATTCGAATTGCGACAGGGTCAGCGACAGTCGCTTTAACAACAGCGGCGGGCATCGTTTCACCAATCGTTGAAAATACGACAGGTGTGAATTTAGAGTTACTCGTTATTGCAACAGGTGCAGGAGCATTAATGTTTTCACACGTAAACGATGCTGGTTTTTGGATGGTAAAAGAATACCTAGGGTTAACAGTGAAAGAAACATTTAAAACATGGACAGTATTAGAAACGTTACTTTCATTTATCGCTTTTGGAGGAGTTTTACTACTCGATATGTTTGTTTAAGATAAAGATGTTTCTATTTAGATAATTGTGGCATACAACGTTATCAATAGATAAAAGGAATGTATTTTTATGGTGGGATACTGTAACAATTTTTTGTTAGGAGGAAGAAATGGTGAGCTCAAAATATATGATTGGTGTAGACATTGGGACAACTAGTACAAAATCAGTTCTATTTTCTACTGATGGATCTGTTATTGCTAGTCATGGAATTGAATATCCTTTATATTCTCCTACACCTGAAACAGCAGAACAAGACCCAGAAGAAATTTTTCGTGCAGTAATACATACGATTAAAGAAACTGTACGATTAAGTAGTGTACAGCCAAGTGATATTCTTTGTGTCTCTTTTAGTTCGGCAATGCATAGTCTCATTGCTGTAGATGAAAAGGGGAATCCATTAACGGGATGTATTACTTGGGCAGATAATAGAAGTGCAAGCTGGGCGGAGAAAATAAAGAATGATATGAATGGTCATGAAATTTACCTTCGTACTGGGACACCAATTCATCCGATGTCACCACTTTCGAAATTAGTTTGGCTACAGAATGAGCAGGCAGAGTTATTCGCAAAAAGTTATAAATTCATTTCTATTAAAGAATATGTTTTTTACAAGTTATATAAAGAGTATGTAATTGATTATTCTATAGCGTCAGCAACAGGGATGTTTAATTTGAAATCTTTAAAATGGGATGAAGAGGCTTTACATGTTGCGGGAATTACAGATGAAAAGCTTTCTAAACTTGTTCCAACAACGCACAGTTTAACAGGATTAGATGAAGAGCTTGCCAAAGAGATGAATGTACTTGTTTCTACGCCTTTTGTAGTAGGAGCGAGTGATGGAGTACTATCTAATTTAGGTGTAAATGCAATAGATCCTGGCGTTGTGGCTGTTACAATTGGTACAAGCGGTGCGATACGTGCTGTAACAAATCGTCCTGTAACAGATCCAAAAGGTAGAATTTTTTGTTATGCGTTAACTGAAGACCATTGGGTAATCGGTGGACCAGTGAATAACGGCGGTATGATTTTTAGATGGGCTCGTGATCAATTGGGTACTTCAGAGATTGAGCTTGCAAAGCGTTTAGGGAAAGATCCATATGAAGTACTTACTGAAATAGCAGCAAAAGTGAATCCTGGATCTGACGGTTTATTGTTTCACCCGTATTTAGCAGGGGAAAGAGCTCCTTTATGGAATGCAAATGCACGAGGATCTTTCTTTGGACTCGGATTGCATCATAAGAAAGAACATCTTATCCGTGCTGTTTTAGAAGGAGTAATTTATAATTTATATACGGTTCTTCTCGCTTTAAAAGAGTTAATTGGCGAACCGAAAAAAATTCAAGCGACAGGCGGCTTTGCAAGGTCGGAGCTTTGGAGACAGATGATGGCGGACATCTTCCATCAAGACGTATATGTTCCGGAAAGTTTCGAAAGCTCTTGCTTAGGAGCTGCAATCCTCGGTTTATATAGTTTAGGTGAAATAGATACATTATCTGTAGTTTCTGAAATGGTAGGTGCAGATTTCCATCATGAGCCAAACATGGAAAGTGTGGAAAAATATAAAGATTTAACGCCAATCTATATCCGTCTGTCCCGTCAATTGGAAGAAGAATATGAAAGTATAGCAGCGTATCAAAAAAAGTGGGTTTAAAAGCTATTTACCAAGAAAATATGGTAACGTATAAAGAGGTACTCCGATTTTTTAGGATACTCTTTCAACATAAAATATTTTAAGAAGCATGATGAACGAAAAATATAGGGAGAGAGGGTTATGAAAATGAAGGATAACAAAGAGTTTATTGGATATGTTGGAACTTACACGAAAGAAAATAGCGAAGGAATATATAAATTTACGCTAGATGTAGAAGCAAAAAAAATTAGTAATGTAACACTTGCCGCTAAGTTGGATAACCCTACATATGTAACGATTAACCGAAATAATGAATATCTCTATTCCGTTGTTAAGGAAGGCGAATCTGGCGGTGTAGCTGCGTATTCCATTGATAGTCATACTGGAGAACTAAAAGCGAAAAATAGACAAGTAGTAGAAGGGGCTTCTCCTTGTCATATTAGTGTTGATAGTGGAAATCATACAGTAGTTACAGCGAATTACCATAAAGGAACGATTGAGTCTTTTGAAATAAATGAAGAAAATGGAACTGTAAATCCTGCTTCATCTATTATGGCACATGAAGGTTCAGGTCCGAATAAAGAAAGACAAGAAAAACCACATGCACATTACGCGGGGTACACTCCTGATGAAAAATATGTAGTGGGCGTTGATTTAGGGATAGATAAAATAATTACGTATGAAGTAAAAGATAGTACATTAATAGAAGTGAATCGTTTATCTGTAAATCCAGGAAGTGGTCCAAGACATATTACTTTTCATCCGAATGGAAAGTATGCGTATGTGATGACGGAGCTTAGTTCAGAGGTTATTGTGTTAACATATAATCCTACAGAAGGATCCTTTACAGAATTACAGTATATTTCTACTGTTCCAGAAGAGTTTGATGAAAATAATCAAGGAAGTGCGATTCATATTTCTTCTGACGGCTGTTTTGTATATGCAGGTAATCGTGGTCATAATAGTATCGCTGTTTATAGCGTAGATCAAAATTCAGGTCAGCTTACATTCGTTGAACATACATCTACAGAAGGAAATTGGCCAAGAGACTTTGTATTAGATCCTACTGAAAAGTTCCTTGTTGCTACAAATGAAAAGTCACATAATCTTGTGTTATTTTCAAGAGATGAATCTACAGGTAAGTTAACACTTTTACAATCTGATGTTGTTGTGCCAGAGCCTGTTTGTGTGAAGTTTTTAAATATATAATTTCAGATGCCTAAACAAAAGCAAAGCGATATCGCTTTGCTTTTTATTGTTTCTTTTTCGGCCTACGTACTAATTCGCCGCCGCAGTTTGGACAAACGTTATGTCTTTCTTCTGTACATGGTGCGCAAAATGTACATTCATATACACAAATGTATGCTTCAGAATCTTGTTCGAGCGATTGATCGCAAATTTGACAGTTTATTTTCATTTCTAGTGCCATAATAAGTCTCCTTTTTAGTTAGAAAATTTATAATTTAATTATAATTCATTAAATAGAAATAGTCCTTTTCAATTGAAAGGAAATCGAATGATAAAGTTATGAATTGAAACGAAAGATGCTGGTTTATTTTAAAATTGATTATTTATTACAGTTGGAATATTATGAAATAGTCAAAGACAACAGGGGGTATAGATTTTGACTAATCATAACGATCATTTAAAAGCAAACTGCGAAAAATGCTTCGGTCTATGTTGCGTTGCATTACCGTTTGCAGCATCGGTAGATTTTGCAGTGAATAAAGATGGTGGTAAACCATGTTCCAACTTACAATCAGATTTTAAATGTAGTATACATAAAAATCTTAGAGGAAAAGGTTATAAAGGTTGTACAGTATTTGAGTGTTTCGGTGCTGGGCAGAAGATTTCTCAGGGTACGTTTAAAGGGATTGATTGGAGGAAAGATGCAAAGCATGCAAGAAAAATGTACGATGCTTTTCCGGTTATGCATCAACTTCATGAAATGCTTTGGTATTTGAATGAAGCGATTCTTTTAAAGGCAACACAGCCAATTCATAAAGAGCTGGAGACCGCAATTGAGGAGACAGAGCGACTTTCGAATTTAAATCCAGATGAGTTAATGAAAATAAATGTTCCAATGCATAGGGCAGAGGTGAACATTCTTCTTTTAGAAACGAGCGAATTAGTATGGAAGGAAATGGATACTGCGCGTAAGAAACGAATCATTCACCGCGGAGCAGACCTTATGGGAGCGAATCTGAAAAAGAAAAATTTACAAGGTGCAAATTTAAGAGGAGCTTACTTAATTGCAGCTAACTTAAATGGTGCAGATTTAAGAGGAGCAGATCTCATCGGAGCAGATTTGCGAGATGCAGATATTCGCGGGGCTGATTTTACTAATAGTATTTTTCTGACGCAAGTTCAAGTTAATGCTGCTAGAGGGGACAAACATACGAAATTACCGAAATTATTGTCTCGTCCATCGCATTGGAGTGCGTAAAGAGTGAGGAGTATTTAGTGTGGATATATTTCAGTATTTAGAAGAGATGCAAGAGGATGTCTTTTCGTTAGCAGTAGAGCAAATAGAAGCGAAGTATTATGATATTTGTTGCATGTTGGCGTCTACAGAATATGCAGAACGAATTAAAGTAATTGATGTAGAGTCATATAAGGTAAGTATGCGAGTAGGTTTGGATGCAGCTGTAGAAATGGCTACTAATGAAGAAGCAAAAGCGATTTATTTTGAGTATGACCTTGATAACGAGTGGACTAGTCAGTTTTATATTTGTGAGGAGTATGCTCCACTTGAAGAAGAGGATGATGATTGGGCTTCTGAATGGACATATGATGTTGAGGGACCGGAGTCTGTAGAATTAGCGGATATGTATAATGAAAATGGCTTTGACACAAGTGAAAAAGCAATCGGTATCACTTTATATTTAATTGCTAAAACGCTGTGTAGTTTTATAAGTGTACGTAGTGAAGTGCAAAATAATATACCGATTTGTATTGGTTTTCACGACCAAGATCCAATAATGCGAACAGGCAGAGACTAAGAATCTCTGCCTGCTTTTTATTTCTTTTCAAAAGTAGTAATTAAAACGCTACATATAATAAGAATACCACCAATAAAAAAGTTACTATTTAATGTTTCATTTAATAAGAGCCAACCAAGTAACGATCCAACGATAGGTTGGAAGAAGAAAAATAAGGAACCTATGCTTGCATCCAGTAATTCTAATCCTTTATTCCAAAGGAAAAAGGCACCTGCTGTTGAGACGATTCCTAAGTATAATACGCCTAATATTACGTACGTATTTACTGTTCCGATAGAGGCCGCTTGTAGCTCCCATATCATAAAAGGTGTAATAAAAAAGAGTGAAAAGAAAATTGCGTACGTTGTAATAACTAAGGATGAAAATTGGATTGAAGCGATTTTTACATAAATAGATAGTAAAGCCCACGTAATAGCGGCTCCAACTAAAATGATTGTTCCGATAAAATAGGAGCCAATTTCAATATCCCATCCGATTACGATAATGACACCGATTGTCGCTATTATAGTAGATAAAAGTCTACGAGCAGTTAGTTTTTCTTTCAAAATGAGCGCTGCAAATATAACCATAAATGCAGGTGTAGCTGATGTAACTAACGAGCCTGTATGAGCGTCGGATAATTTTGTTCCGATAAATTGGCATGTGATCGAAATGAAATAGCCGATAAATCCAATCCAAGCGAATAGGAGCCAATCTTTTTTGAGAATGGTTACTTTTTTCTTTTGCTTTTTCTCAGCTAGTTTCAAAATGCCATATAAAACAACAAAAGCGATAATAAAGCGTAGCCAAACGAGTGTTAGTGGTGGGATAAAATCGAGTACGTATTTGCTAACAACATACATACCGCCCCATATACTTGCTGCTAGTGATAAGTATATAGCTCCTAAAATTGTTTGTTTCATTTGAAATACCTCCGTCTATTTTTAGGGTAATATGTGCTCCCTAAGACGAGGCATAGTGTATGTGCTAAATGAATGCCCGTCTTAGTTTATAGACGGCCTACAGGTTGATCGTTTTCGAATGAAGTGTTGTAGTACATGAGTGCATTCCTCCTCTTTAAGTTATAATGATATTATAACTTAATTTTCTGATTATTGGAGGGTGTTATGAAATATATCGTTATAAAATCACATGTTAGCAATTATCCTAATCCAATTCGCTTAGAAGAGGGGAATGTAGTGAAAAGGATAGAGAGTTACGCTGGTCCTGAAAATTGGGAAAACTGGATATTTTGTCACGAAGAGAAATATGACCGGAAAGGATGGGTTCCGGAGCAAATTATAAGAAAAGATATGAATGGAACAGGAATTATTATAAAACAATATACTGCGAAAGAATTAAATGTGAGTATTGGAGAAAGAGTGATCGGATTAGAAGAATTGAATGGATGGGTTTGGTGCGAAGGAAGAGATGGTGAGAAGGGCTGGGTACCAAAGGAAAACTTACAAAAATATTAATAATAATATTTGATCAATAATTAGGAAACATATTTTTGCTTATGAGTATATTGGTTGTAGGATAAAAAGTAGATTAATAGAGAAAGAGGAGGAGATTATTATAACTACAACCGTTATTTCGCATTTTTACAATGAAGAGTATTTATTGCCATGGTGGCTTATACATCATACGAAACTTTTTGATCATGGTATTTTAATTAATAAAGGTTCAACAGATCGTTCGGTTGAGATTTGTGAAAAATTCGCACCGGAAGTGCGAGATTCTGTAAATCCAGAGTTTGATGCATATACGACAGATCATGAAGTGATGAGGATAGAACAAGAAGTACAAGGATGGAAAATGGTTTTAAATACGACTGAGTTTCTTTGCATGCAAGATAAAAATCAGTTTTGGAAATCATTAGATGAATTGGGAGGGAGGATGTATTGGCTGGACGGGCTTATTATGGTTGATGATCCTAACTACAACTATCCGGACCTTAACTTTGGAATACCTTTAATGAAACAGCGGTTTCATGGTTATTTACCAGAAGATTGGCCGTTATGGAGAAGAGGTAGATTTATTCATAATCATGAGCATGGAAGTTATACGGTTGGAAGACATTTATCTGCGCATGAATCGATGATTTATCCACCTCTCGCCTGTATATTATGGTTTGGGTTTAGTCCGTGGAACGATGCGATGAGAAAGAGAAAATTACAAATTGGTCCGACTCTTTCTGAAGCTAGTAAGCATGGGGGAATGGGTACGCATCATATTGTTACGCCGGAAACATTAGAAGAATGGTATAAGGAATTAGCGAGAGGAACGAAGGATTTACGTTTTAATGATGCATATCGTTATGTTTTTGTATAAATGATTTCCACCATAAAATTGTTTCTTCAATTCCTGTATTTAGATCGTATGTTGGTTTCCAGTTTACTTCAGTTTTTAAACGTTCTACATTAACCCCGACAAATAAAGGTTCATCTTTAGAGAAAGGGATTGCACCTAGTTTAATTAAATGTTCTTTTCTTATCTTTTTAGCAATGATAGAAGCTAACTCTTTAATTTGTACAGATTGACCAGAAGCGATATTGATGGTGCCTGTAACGCCGTGTTCTAATATTGTTACGAGAGCGTCAGCGACGTCACTCACATGGAGGAAATCTCTCGATTGTTTTCCATGTGTACATAGTGCTTCCTCGTTTTTTAATAAGGAAGTGATAATGTTAGAAACGAGCCGATTACCTTGTTCGTGAGGGCCATACATATGAAAAATGCGGCCCCAACACATGCTGAGGCCTGTTTGTTGTGCATACGTTTCTAGCCAGGAGTGCAGTGCATTTTTACATAAAGAATATGGGGTTTTATAGGAAAGGAGCGGTGAATCTTCAAATAATACGCCGTTAAACCATTCGTATTCTGCGCCAGTACCTGCAACGACAACACGCTTTCCGCCGCATGTTGTGAAGTGTTGAATCAATGAAATACTAGACTTTAGCCAATAGTAATTATTAATAGATACATAGCATGCTGGTGGCACTGCTTCCCAAGCAAGGTGAATGAGATGGCTAGGCTGAACGTCCGAAATGAATTGTTTTACTTCGTCATCGCGAAGCAAGTTTACTTTATGCCAATGGCAAGGGAGGTGAGAGGGTTTATTTTTATTATACGTGGCGTGCACTTCATATCCCTTTTGTATAAGTGAATGTACAACATATTTACCTATCCAGCCACTACCACCTGTTACAACAACTTTCTTCATGGCTCGATCACCTCAACTTCTGGAACCGTCACTAAAAATTTACCGCCCCATTCACGAATGAAAGAGCATTCTTTCATAATTTCGTCTTTCAAATTCCAAGGAAGTATGAAAATGTAATCCGGTTTTGTACGTTTAATTTCTGCTGGAGATTTTATTGGAATACGAGTTCCTGGTAAAAGGAGATTTTGTTTGTGAGGATTGTTATCTACTGTACAAGCTAGAAATTCTTTACCTATCCCGCAATAATTCAAAAGGGTGTTTCCCTTAGCTGGAGCACCGTAACCGATAATTTGTTTGTTTAAATCTTTCGCTTCAATAAAAAACTTTAAAATATTTATTTTCAATTGTTCGATGCGTTTAGAAAAAAGGAGATAGCAATCTAAAGTATCTAACCCGTGGTCGACTTCTTTTTGAATTAATTTTGTAACATTGGAATGGATAGTTGATTGGGCACTTAGATGGTTTACAAAAATCCGTAAGGAACCACCATGCGTTGATAGTTCTTCTACATCAACAATTTGTAAATGATGATAACTTAAAACTTTTTGAAGGCTTATAAGTGAGAAGTAGGAAAAGTGCTCATGGTAGATAGTATCGAACTGTTTAAAGGATATGAGGTTTAATAAGTGTGGGAATTCAATTGTTATCGTGCCATCTTGTTTTAATAACGTTTTTAAACCAGCAACAAAATCATGCAAGTTTGGAACGTGTGCTAATACGTTATTTGCGACGATTAAATCAGCTTGTGGCAATTTTTTTGCTAAGTCATTACTGAAAAAATTCACATGAGTAGGAATTCCTTTTTTGATAGCAATTTCTGCTACGTTTTTCGCGGGTTCAATTCCCAATGTCTCGATATTTTCTTTTTTAAAGTATTGTAATAAGTACCCATCGTTACTTGCGATTTCAATCACTTTTGAATGTTTCGTTAAGTTGAAACGCTTAATCGCCATTTCTACATATTGTTTAGCGTGTAGTAGCCAACTTGAGGAGTAAGAGCTGAAGTATAAATAGTTATGAAAAATATTTTGTGGGGATTCAAATTCATCTAGCTGTACGAGTAAACAAGAGTTACAAACAAATGTGTGCAGCGGATAAAAAGGTTCCATTTTATATGAGCTTTCAGGAGCTACAAATGAATTAGCAAGAGGGGAAACGCCCAAATCTAAAAAAGTGTTGGTTAGTAATGAGTGGCAAAAACGGCATTTTTTCTGTTCCATTTTATAGCCCCCTTATAAATTTTTGAATGCATCGATTTGTTGTCGTGTGAAAGATTCTATATTTTCACCAGATGCATATTTTTTGTACCAATCAACAGTCCAAGCGATAGCATCATCTGTTGATAACTTAGGAGTCCAGCCGAGTTTGTTTACTGCTTTTGTACTATCGAGTGTTAAAACAGATGATTCATAAGGAGTATTTGTAGAGGAGGAAATGATTGTTAGTGGGTTATTCCATAATTTTATTACAGATTCAATGACATCATGAACGGTTCTGTTAGGTTCATTCATTGGGCCGAAATTCCACGCTTCTGCATATTTAGCATCATTCCAAAGTTTCTCAGCTAAAAGGATATAGCCATGTAGAGGATCTAAAACATGTTGCCACGGACGGACGGCATATTTGTTTCGAATACACAAAGTATGATTGTGCAAATATGCCCGAATGATATCAGGGAATAATCGATCTTTTGCCCAATCACCACCGCCGATGACGTTACCAGCTCTGACTGAGGTGAGTTTCTGGGTATTAGTGCGGAAGAATGATTTTTGATAGGATGTTGCCACTATTTCAGCGCAAGCTTTACTAGCGCTATAAGGGTCGAAACCTCCTAGTCGGTCATTTTCCACGAACGCTCGGTCGCCACTACCGTCATTCTCATAACATTTATCGCTTGTCACATTAATAATGGCACGTACGCTTTCGACGGACTTTGCTGCTTCTAGCACGTGGACAGTACCTAAAACATTCGTTTTGAATGTATCGATAGGATTTTGGTATGAAGCGGTTACGATTGGCTGAGCTGCTAAATGAAATATTATGTCAGGTTTATGTTGCTTCATGGCATGAAATAAAGAATGGTAATCTGTAATATCGCCTTTCATTGTCGTGCACTCTTTTGCTACGTTACCTTGTTCAAAAATGTTAGGAATGGATGGGGGATGAGAAGAAAAGCCTACTACTTCTGCACCTAAAGAACTTAAGAAAAGGGTGAGCCAGGAGCCTTTAAATCCAGTATGTCCCGTAATAAATACTTTTTTCTTATTCCAAAAAGATGATGAAGCCATATTACCAAACCTTCCACGGAGCGTTATTACTTTCCCATAGCTCGACTAATTTATTTTTATCGCGCAATGTATCCATCGGATGCCAAAAACCAGAATGTTGATATGCGGCCAATTCATTTTTGTTTACTAACTGAACTAAAGTGTCTGTTTCAAAAACAGACTTATCTCCACTAATGTAATTGAAAACTTCAGGATTTAAAACGAAAAATCCACCGTTAACCCATCCGCCATCACCTAATGGTTTTTCTTGAAAAGATGTTACAGACTGTTTATCTAATATGAGAGAACCAAATCTACCAGGAGGTTGTACGGCAGTAACAGTAGCCATTTTTCCATGTTTTTTATGGAATGTAATAAGTTCTTTTATATTTACATTACTTAATCCATCACCATAAGTGAGGCAGAAAGGTTCGTCTCCGACATAATTTTGAATCTTTTTCACTCGACCACCCGTTTCGGTATTTACACCAGTATCGATTAGTGTAACTTCCCATGGTTCTACACGATGAGAATGGCTAGTAATTGTATTATCGTTTAACTGTATTGTGAAATCAGACATGTGTAAGTTGTAATTTAGAAAGAACTCTTTAATTGCATATCCTTTATAGCCTAAGCAAATAATAAACTCAGTAATCCCGTAATGACTATACAAACTCATAATGTGCCATAGAATAGGTTTTGTTCCAATTTCAATCATAGGTTTCGGTTTTAAATGTGTTTCTTCCCCAATTCTTGTACCGTACCCACCAGCAAGAATAACAGCTTTCATTTTTTCCTCCTAAAATAAAAATTTATTATTTATATAGTATTCATGTTTTATGCAAATGAAATTGTTTTTGATTAAGTGAATGAAAATGTTTGAGGTAATGACGATGCAGAAAATATTACGGTTTGAATTTTGGAAATAATTCTTGATATTCAGGGTTATGACGGAGGTCTTGTGTTAGGTTACTAAGCTCTAAAAAACGTATGTCCAGTACTTCGGGAGATTGACCGTAATGTGTTTGAAGTCCCATTTGAACACCCCTTTTTGAAAGGGTAGGTGTAATTTGTAATTTTCTTGCCTTTGATTGTTCATTCCAAGGGCTAAAATAAAATTTTAAAATAAATGAAGGATAGTCATAAATTATATATCCGTGCCGCGAATGATGTCTACCAGGTAAATATGCACCGTCTAGATGATTGTGAATAAATCTCCAAGCACATCCGAGATTTGGGTTATAAGGGAAGACACCGTGGTATCGCTGTTCTACTAAGGGGATAGAATATCTAGGCTTTGAATAATTATAATTATGATTATCTATCATTAAAATCATTCTAATCGCATACATGTTTTGGCCTAGTGTATGAAGAGATGAAAAAAATTCTTCAGTATTATTACAACAAAAGAATTCAGTAGTATTTAAAACGATTTTCCAACCTGAAACTTCTCTTTCAATTTCCATCACTTCAATATCAGTATTAGTTGGATCAAACTCAAGAAATCTTGAATTTCGTACTTCCCAGTGGGGTGCTAATAGTTTACAAATCTCTACGGAACGATCTGTAGACCCCCTATTAATTAAAATGCCGTGATCGAATATTTTCGTGTGATGCATAAGCCACCATGGAAGTAGGTATTCTTCATTATAAAAATGAGAAATGATTGTCTTTTTCATATTAATTCCCTCCTATACAAGCAATCATTATTAGTAGGATATGCTTTTAAATAAGAAAGGTTAAAAGTGGTAGACAATGTAGTGGTTAGGTAGTAGTTTAGTAATTTTATTGTATAAGTGTAGATTACTCGTATTGAATCATCATAGGAGGAGATTGGAATTTTGTATAAATTGTGAATAATAAACCGTCACGTTTGACTGTACAGTTTATGTGTTGTATGATGTAAGTAATATAAACAAGGGGGGAAGATCGTTGGGAAGGTGTATCGAATCGGACAGTTGGCTCTCATGGCTCACGTGTCGAAACGAACGATTGATTATTATACGAATCTAGGTATCTTAAAAGCGGAGCGATCTCAATCTAATTATCGCTATTACGACGAAACAGCATTTGAGACATTACAATTTATTGAGAAGTGCAAAGAAATGCATATGCCGCTTTGTGAGATTAAAGAGAAAATCGAGGAGAAGAAGAAGCTGCTCGGTATCAATGAACACGTTTCGAAACAAGTGAATGAAGTGACAGACCATATTCATCGATTAGAAGTGGAGCTTACTGAGTTAAAACCGCTTTTAGATGAATTGACTGATTCACAACGTGAAAAAATATCGAAATCTTTATCAGGTCAAACGACAGCTTTAATACAGACACTTGCTCTATTATTATAGAATAAGTGAAATCCGACCTCTTTAATTTTTGTATCGGGCTATGTTTTCTAACAAACAAATAAGAAAACATTATAGTATACAGGAGGTGGACACCTTAGTTTTTTAACTAAGGGGATTCATTGGAAATATTTAATTTAGTCATGGTTGCGATTTTAATCGCATTTACTGGATTTTTCGTAGCAGCAGAGTTTGCGATTGTAAAGATACGTTCAAGCCGTATCGATCAGCTTGTTGCGGAAGGAAAACGCGGTGCTTTAGCAGCGAAAAAGGTAACAACAAATTTAGATGAATATTTATCTGCTTGTCAATTAGGTATTACAGTTACAGCTATGGGATTAGGTTGGTTAGGTGAACCGACAATTGAAAAGTTATTACACCCGTTATTTGAGAAATGGAACTTAAATCCTTCTATTTCATCAGTATTAACATTTGGTCTTGCTTTTATGATTATGACGTATTTACACGTTGTAGTAGGAGAATTAGCTCCAAAAACGATGGCAATTCAAAAGGCTGAAAGGGTAACGTTATTATTGGCAGGTCCATTAATGATGTTCTATAAAATCATGTATCCATTTATTTGGGTATTGAATGGTTCAGCTCGTGTGATAACTGGTTTATTTGGTTTAAAGCCAGCTTCAGAACATGAAGTAGCTCATACAGAAGAAGAATTACGTCTTATCCTTTCAGATAGCTATGAAAGTGGCGAAATTAATCAAGCTGAATACAAGTATGTAAATAACATTTTTGAATTTGATAATCGTATTGCAAAAGAGATTATGGTACCGCGAACAGAAATCGTTGGTTTCTACCTGGAAGATTCAGTAGAAGAACACATGAAAGTAATCCAAAATGAGCGATATACACGTTATCCGATTTTTGGAGAAGATAAAGATGATATTATCGGTATGGTCAACGTAAAAGATTTCTTTATTCGATATATGACCGAGGATCAAAAAGATTTATCATCTATTCGCTCGTATATGCGTCCGATTATTGAAGTGATGGAAACGACTCCAATTCACGATTTATTACTTCAAATGCAGAAGAAGCGAATTCCGATGGCTGTTTTATATGATGAGTACGGAGGAACAGCCGGAATTGTAACGCTTGAAGATATCTTGGAGGAAATCGTCGGCGAAATTCGTGACGAATATGATGAAGATGAAGCACCGCCAATTCAACATGTGAACGAGCAACATATCATTGTTGATGGAAAAGTGCTTATCTCAGAAGTGAAAGATTTATTTGGATTACACATCGAAGAAGATGATGTGGATACAATCGGTGGATGGATTATGATGCAAAATCATGAAATCGAAGAAGGACAACACGTTGAGGCAGAAGGTTATGAATTTAAAGTGTTAGAAAAAGACGCTTACCAAATTAAACGTGTTGAAATTCGTAAGATGGAACAAGAACAAGAAGAAGAGAAAGCAGCAACTGTGTAAGTTGCTGCTTTTCTTCTAAAGTACAAAAAATGAGAACTTAGGAGCGGATATTTTGATTCAAGAAGCCTTACGTGTATATCGATTACAATTGTATGTGATCTTTAGTGGTTTACTACTTATGTGGACGATTACTCCGTTTGGAAAACAAGTGACAGGGTTCGGTATTGGATTAGCAGTAAGCGCCTATTGTCTTTGGTTATTAGCTCGCAGAGTGGAGAAACTCGGGAAAAGTATCGTAATGAAGGAAAAGGCTCCTGGATTAGGAGTTTTAAACCGATTTGCAGCTGCTATTTTAGGAGCTATCATCATGTATGAAATTGAGCATGAAATGGAAATGTGGGCATTCGGTACAGGTATTTTAGGTGGTCACTTTTTAATGATTGCAAATTTAGCTTATGCAAATATGCAATTAGTGAAAGAAGAAGAGAAGCAAAGGGAACATGCTTCGAAAGATATAGAGCTATGATGAAAGGGACCTAATCGGGTTCCTTTTTTAGTTTAGCGATATGATACAAGTAATCAAATTAATGACAAATATAATACGCTTCTTTTTTGCGTTTTTCAATAGTATGAAAAATAATAAAAAAATTTTAAAAAACCCATCGATTTCTAAAGGTTATGTATGTTATTATGACAAAAGACTTTTTGAAAGAGGTGGATACCAATGTTACAAGCGCTACTTATTTTTGTGCTTCAAATTATTTACGTTCCAATTTTAACAATCCGTACGATTTTGCTTGTAAAGAATCAAACAAGATCCGCTGCTGGTGTTGGATTGTTAGAAGGAGCTATTTACATTGTCAGTTTAGGTATTGTGTTTCAAGATTTATCAAATTGGATGAACATCGTTGCCTATGTCATTGGCTTTAGTGCGGGACTGTTATTAGGCGGTTATATAGAGAATAAATTAGCAATTGGTTATATTACGTATCAAGTTAGTTTACTAGACCGTTGTAATGAATTAGTAGATGAGTTACGTCACTCTGGATTTGGCGTTACTGTATTTGAAGGCGAAGGTATTAATTCGATACGTTATCGCTTAGATATCGTTGCAAAGCGTTCTAGAGAGAAAGAGCTTTTAGAAATCATTAATGAAATTGCACCGAAAGCGTTTATGTCTTCGTATGAAATTCGCTCGTTTAAGGGTGGATATTTAACGAAGGCGATGAAGAAAAGAGCGTTAATGAAAAAGAAAGATGAACATGCATCGTAAAAAAGAGGAGTAGTGCTGCATTAAAAGTGCAGTATAAGTCCAAATGTAAAAGGGAGGAATCTATTTTGATGTAGATTCCTCTCTTTTTTTATGAAAAATATTCATCTGTTAATTCAAAAAAACTAAATCGTATAATTATGTTTTTTACTCATTCTCAAATTAATGATTAGCCATATAATTTGAAAAAATACCGGTATGATAAACGTGATTAATAAAACGATAAGTGATATTGATTTAATTTCAGGTGTTTGAATAACACCAGCACCATCAACATCTCGTAGCCAAATAATAGCGGCCCATATTCCAAAAACGATAATCCAAAATAGGTTACCAATCCACCAAGAAATCCATCGTTTTTTCATGTTAGCACCCCCTACATTTATCTACTGTTAAAAGTATATTTTCTTTTGTTACATTTATAATGAAACAACTTTAAAATCAGTTTTTAACTGTATATCTAACTTGTTTGAAGGTTACTATTTCTCCATCATCATCATCGTCTTTCGTTTGTAAAAGTTGAACTTTTGGTTTGTAGTCCGTCCTATGAGCGTGTTCGATATCTTTAATGTTAAGTTTGTAGGATTCACCATTTTTTAGTTTTTGTTCCAACACTTTTTTATTAGCAACATAAATAAAAGTTACTTTATTTTCATCAATGCCTTTAGTTTTAATTTCTAATTCATTATCTTTTGCTGTGATCGTTGGTGTTAATAATTCCATACTGCCTTTCCCGCTTTCTAAAGAATTCTCTGCTATAGTTGAACATCCTGATAATATGATTCCAGTGAATAGAAGAACAGCTAATTTCTGTTTCATAACATCCCTCAATTCCATGTGATTTTTGATTTTGGTATTGCTAGATTACTAGTGTGGAGCGTAAATGTTTAGTTAGTACCCTCTTAATTGTACCATAATATGTAAAATGAAACAGGATGTATATCCAATTTAAGGGAGAATGAAAAATTTACTGATTGTTGTAAATTCGTATGTTTTAGCTTCTATTTCAATCGAAATGTAGACGAGAGAAAGAAATTTTTTTATAGAAATTATAATTTTTACATTTTACAATAATGATAGGGAATAGATGAATTCATTTACTTCGGAGGTAGTTATTTGAACATTAATGAGAAGGCAATTGAAATGTTTGAACAAAATAAATATGAGGAAGCAATGGAACTGTTTCAACAAGCAGTACATGAATCTAGAGACGTACAATCTCTCAATAATCTGGCTTGGATGTACTTTTATGAGGAAGAGAATGATGATAAAGCTCTTGAATTAATAAGAGAAGTTGTTAAGTTTAATCCTTCTTCATACTTTCCTTATAACATCTTAGGGGACATTTACATGAAACAAGAAAAATGGACAGAAGCGAAAGAAGCATTACAAAAGTCTATTTCGATTCAACCATCAGATGAAGCATATCATAATGTAGCTGTAGCGCATTATAACCTTGGAGAGCTGGAAAAAGCTTCAGACTTTTTCTTGCGAGTTGCAGGGGATTCGGACTATATCATGTATAGCTATGTAAAATGTTTAATTGATTTAGAACGAACGACAGAAGCAAAAGAGAAGTTAGATACTTTTAACAGGGAATCTGATAATTTTTTAGGGGAAATTAATGTAGCAGATTTATATGTTGAGTTGAATTGCTATAAAGAAGCAATTGAATGGTTCGAAAAGGGGTATAAAGAATGCTGGAAAAGTCCTAATTGGATTGGTAGATTTGTGTATGCTCTATATAAAACGAATAATTTCTCCCGTATAAATGAAGTTATACGGGAATCTATCGAAGCGAAAACAGCAGAAATAGAAGATGTCCAGAATGAAGAAGTAGAAGAAAACTGGACAGAAAAAGATAAGAAAGAGTTAATTGAGGAATATACAGAAGAGAATAATTGTTATAAAACAATGGTAGAACGTATCAAATCTGGATACGTTCCAGGATTAGAGTTTGAAACTGATTATATAGGGGCTTGCTATTTATTTGGTTGTAAAAGACATAATCACCTTGAATATGAAAAATAAAAAGATTCGACTGTCAAAGATGATGGTCGAATCTTTTTCGTTATAGGTCGCTTGTATTACATAGGTGTATATCCTCTTTAGAGGCCACTTTTTTTATATTCAAAATATGTAGTGAAATAAAACCAATAAGTCCTATTCCGCCAAAAATAAGCCATGGTGTATACATTCCGCTTAAGTTGGATGTAAAAGATGTACCGGTATAATTACCAATGATAAAACCAAATGCGAGTGATAGTTGATAAAATCCGAAGAAAGTGGCTGTATATGATTCATTACTGTAATTTGCAATAGTGATATCAGCGTTAGGTAATACGAGTGTTTCACCGATTGTAAATAAAATTACACAAATAAAGAGCCAATATGGGTGTTGAAATAAAGGAATGAGTAAAAAGGAAATACTCATTAATAAAACACCGTATTTAATAATTGAAAGTGTGTTGTATTTGTGGAATAATTTTCGGAATAATACCATAAATATGACGCCTGTTATCGCATTTATCGTAATAATGAGTGTAGCAAGTTGATTGCTACTACTAATGTTTTTCATATGAAGTGGAAGTGCGACAGTAAGTTGAGTAAACATAATATAGAAGAAAATCATGATAAAGGAAAACAGAAGGAAAGACTTGTTTTGTAAGATGGCCTGTATTCCTAATGTAATAGACGTGTTTTCAGTAGTGACTTGGAAGTGATTTTTAAGTAAGTAAAAGATAAAAGCGAATAACAGCATAAGTGATCCTGTTAGAGAGAAGGCATAGATTGGATCAAGTAAGAGTAAGAACCCTCCTGCAATTGGTCCGATTATTGCACCGCAATTAAAGCTAAGGTTTAAATATGTAAATAAATTTTTTCTCAAATGAGCTGGTTGTGAACCGAATATGGCGCGCGCAGCAGGTTCGTAAAATGCAGTTCCGAAGCCAATAAGTGCAGAAGAAATAGAAATTGTATAGAAATCAGAGCATATTCCTAAAGCGATAAATCCGATTCCTCTCAAAAATAAACCGGCTATCATCATAATGATATAGCCTATTTTGTCAGCAATTAACCCTGAGAATAATGGGATAACTCGTGATGTAATTGTCATAACCGTCAACACTGTTCCTACTTGGACAGCAGAAAAATGAAGAAAGGTTAATAGATAAATAGCTAAAAATGCGTATACTGCAAAATACCCAAAAGACATAAAAAATGAAGAAATAAGCATGAAACGTATCGGTGTTGAGAAACTTTTCATAGAAATCCTCCTAATTATGTAACCAGTAAAATTATTTGATGGTTAACTATTTTATACTATAATTATACATAAAGTCAGAAAAAAGTAAATTTTAAGAAGAAGGTGGATCGAATTGAATCAAAACGCTCCAAATGAACTAGAATATATTCGGGGATTTTTAAATACATGGAGAATACCAAACGATACGAGAGAGCCAATTGATTTGCTGCAAACAGAAGAAGACATAAAGCTTTTTATGAAAGAATATTTTGATGAAGAGTTTCCATTTCATACGATAGAGGAATTAAGAGGTTTTCGAGAAGATATTCGGATGACAATTGAAGGCGAAGGATCATTGCAAAAATGGTTAGAGAAATACCCATTTCATGTACATATAAAGGATGATATGAAAGGTATTACATATGAACCGGTATATGAAGAGAATGTGTATACAAAAGTGTTAAGCATTGTGTTAATGTCAATTCAAGAAAATGTATGGGGAAGGTTAAAAGCATGTCCAGATTGTCGCTGGGTATTTTATGATCATTCGCGAAATGGAAGTAAAAGATGGTGCGGTATGTATGCTGGAGAAGAAGGAGGAAGAGCATGCGGTACGATTGCGAAAGTGAAAAACTACCGGGCGAAGAGAAAAGGGCGATCTGGTTATGATATGTAATTAATATTAGAGAAAGAAAAATGGATGGGGGAATGTAGAATATGAAAGGTACGCAAATGTTAGCTTTAAATAAAAAGTGTTGGGATACAGTTGCACCTTATTTCTTTCAAGTGGATTGTTTACCTAAATATGGTCCGTATACGGCGTCTGAAGATGAGATTCGTTTGTTCGATTCAATCAGAAAGAAAAAGGTTCTTGATATTGGCTGTGGAAGTGGGCATTCGTTGCAATATATGGCGGAACAAGGGGCAGAGGAATTATGGGGGCTTGATCTTTCGAGTACACAAATTGAAATAGCGAATAAGACGTTAAAGGATTGGAATCCAAAGTTAGTATGCGGAGCAATGGAAGAAGAAGGCGATATTCCGAAAGGATATTTTGATATTGTATATTCCATTTATGCATTAGGTTGGACTTCGGATTTAAGAAAAACGTTGGAACTGATTTATTCATATGTAAAGCCAGGGGGAAGTTTTATTTTTAGTTGGGAGCACCCGGTATATTTAAACTTACAGTATGGTACGGAAGAAGTTGCTATAAAGTCTTCTTATCATGAGGAAACGCCCATTACGTTTGAAACATTTAAAGGAGAAAATGTACAAGCGACATTATATAAGAGAAAAATAAGTACATACATAAATGAGTTAAATAGAGTGGGATTTAAAATTGAGAGAATAGAAGAGCCTGAACCATCAAGCTCGTTTGATGGAGAACTAGCTGAGCCGTCTACGAAGTATTATTCTTTATATAAAGCTAGAATGGTGCCGACTACTTTTATTATTAAAGCTAGAAAGTAAAGTGTTTTTATAAAAGAAGCCTATGATTTCAAATAGATGAAATGATAGGCTTCTTTATTTTAAAAAATGAGGTCAAAGGTGTACTTTTCTTATAAAAATGCATTTCATATAAAAGGTGTAATTATTTTGGGGAAGGGGGATTGTTGTGCGTCATCATAGAAAGTGCAAAAAATTTGGAGTGGCACTGCCTCTTCCGCTTATAGGAGCAACGGGTCCGACAGGTAATAGTGGTCCAATCGGTCCAACTGGAGGGCATGAAGGTCCTGTTGGTCCTACAGGGGTGACTGGACCGACGGGAGCAACTGGGCCCCAAGGTCCTCAAGGTATCAGGGGGATACAAGGTCCCCGAGGGGCAACAGGAGCACAAGGAATACAAGGAGTTATTGGTGATACAGGAGAGCAAGGTATAACTGGCCCAACTGGTCTCCAAGGTGCTCAAGGATTAATCGGAAACCAAGGTCTAATTGGTGATATTGGAGTACAAGGATTAGAAGGAATACAAGGAGCTACGGGTCCTGCTGGTAGTCAAGGAATACAAGGTATACAAGGAATACAAGGGGAAATAGGTGAGCGAGGACAAACGGGAGCACAAGGAATGCAAGGTGTGATAGGTGAAGCTGGTATTACAGGTGTAACAGGTCCTCAAGGTTCCCAAGGAGCGCAAGGAATGCAAGGGGAGGATGGAACTACAGGTATACAAGGAGAAGAAGGTCCACAAGGAATACAAGGAATTACTGGAGAGCAAGGACATCAAGGTGATCAAGGGATACAAGGTATAGTAGGCCCAACCGGTTCTACTGGTCCACAAGGCTCTCAAGGTATAAGCGGAATAAAGGGAATAACAGGTGTAATAGGGCCTCAAGGTCCATCAGGTATTCAAGGAATACAAGGGATAAACGGATCCACAGGTTTTCAAGGAGCAAAAGGAATACGAGGGATAACAGGAGCAACCGGACCTACTGGTACACAAGGTCCAGTAGGTCCGCCTGGTGGACCAACAGGAACAACCGGTCCAATTGGTCCATCTAGTGGAGTGACTGGTCCATCAGGTCCACCCGGTCCACCTGGGGGGCCAACAGGTCCAACGGGCGAAACTGGTGCGCGGGGTGTAACAGGGGGAACTGGTGCGATAGGAGCACAAGGGTTACAAGGAATAACTGGTCCAACTGGTCCTCAAGGTGTAAGAGGCGCACAAGGAGCTCAAGGTGTAGTGGGAGCAGTTGGAGTACAAGGTGCACAAGGTTCTCAAGGTAACCAAGGCATAACAGGGGCAACTGGTGTAGAAGGTCCACAAGGAATACAAGGTCCGCAGGGAGAAATCGGTCCAACGGGTGCAGAAGGTCCTAAAGGAGTGCAAGGTATACAAGGAGTAACAGGTCCAACAGGAGCACAAGGAATGCAAGGGTTACAAGGTATACAAGGTCCAACAGGAGTGGCAGGAGCTGCAGGAGCTCAAGGTGCACAAGGCATACAAGGCGCAACCGGGCCAGCTGGAGCACAAGGCATACAAGGTGCACAAGGAATCCGAGGAGAAACAGGGACAGCTGGAGTACAAGGAATCCAAGGAGTTCAAGGGATACAAGGGATAACGGGATTGACCGGTCCTCAAGGTGCACAAGGTCCTCAAGGAGTGCAAGGAATAATAGGGCCGACTGGAGCTATTGGTTTGCAAGGACCTCAAGGAATACAAGGTATAGTAGGCCCAACAGGAGCACAAGGCTCTCAAGGAATGCAAGGCATACAAGGAATAACCGGTCCGACAGGTGCGCAAGGAATTAGAGGTCCCCAAGGGAATCTAGGAGAAAACGGGATAACAGGTCCTCAAGGGGTGCAAGGTGCACAAGGTATTGAGGGACCCGAGGGACCACAAGGAAATATTGGGGCTACGGGCGTAACTGGAGAAACAGGAGCGACAGGAGAAGTAGGGGCGACAGGAGCACAAGGAATACAAGGCGTTCAAGGGATTATGGGGATACAAGGAAGTACAGGAATGACCGGACCAACTGGAGCAACGGGAGTAACCGGGATACAAGGTTCTCAAGGTATACAAGGCCCACAAGGACCAACTGGAGCAAGGGGAGCGACAGGGGTTAGCGGTAGTGTAGGACCGGCCGGAGCGCAAGGTAGTCAAGGACCTATTGGAGCTGTGGGACCTACCGGAGCCACTGGTAGTGCAGGTTCAATAGGTTTCTTGGGAATAGCGGGAGCGACTGGAGCGACTGGCTTACCAAGCGGGGGCGGTTATTTCTTTTCTACTTCAACGAGTACAATTGCAGCGAATGCGTTAATACCAATTAATTCCGGATCTACAGTTTTTGGTTCTGGTGTAAGTTTAACAAATGCAACAACTGTAACGTTAAGTACGCCGGGAATCTATTTAGTAAGCTATTATTTTCAAGGTGATCCAAATGGGGGGAATGAAACGATTTCCGTGAGGCTTACTTTAAATGGAACACAAGTAGCAGGGAGTTTTATTTTTTATGTTACAGGAGGTGTTTTTATATTAGAACCAGCAGTTTCGAATACGATGGTTATTGAAGTTACTTCTTCAAATGCAACTTTGTCTTTACAAAATGGTCCATTAGCTATCGGCCATGTAACGACATTATCTGGTGTGATAACAGCTAGTTTAAATGTATTAAAAATAGTTTGATACGCTAGTTATAACGGGGGAGATGCTTGTGAAGGATCAAGATAAGTGTAGTAAGTTTCAAGCACCTATTCCTTTTCCAGCGTCAGGTATTACGGGACCGACTGGTCCAACGGGGCCGACAGGTTCTTTAGGTGGACCGACTGGCCCGCAAGGAATACAAGGCGTACAAGGTCCAATCGGTCCAACGGGTCCAACTGGAATTCAAGGAGTGCAAGGGGTACAGGGAGAAATTGGTCCAACGGGTCCAACTGGTTTAACAGGACCACAAGGTTCTCAAGGTAATCAAGGACCTATGGGAGAACGAGGCCCACAGGGAATACAAGGTGTTCAAGGAATACAAGGAGAAAGAGGTCCGACTGGCCCAACTGGAATTCAAGGGATACAAGGAATTCCTGGCCCAATCGGTCCGACCGGTCCAACAGGAATACAGGGCATACAAGGAATGCAAGGAGAAATCGGTCCAACCGGCCCAACAGGAATACAAGGCATACAAGGAGTGCAAGGGGAAATTGGTCCGACTGGACCAACTGGAAATACTGGTATACAAGGTGTGCAAGGTAATTTAGGAGGTAGTGGTTTACAAGGTGTAACCGGAATACAAGGAATACAGGGTCCGATTGGTCCAACAGGGCCAACTGGTTCTCAAGGAATTCAAGGGGAGCAAGGACCAATGGGTCCACAAGGGGAAACTGGTGTTCAAGGTTTACAAGGTCCCCAGGGAGAAATGGGGCAGGTAGGTCCAACAGGAATACAAGGAATACAAGGAGTGCAAGGTGTAATCGGTCCGACTGGTCCAACCGGTTTACAAGGTGATCCAGGTCCAACCGGCCCAACAGGAGCCACTGGGATAACTGGTCCGACAGGTTCTGCAACTGGCCCGACTGGAGCAACCGGTCCAACTGGTCCACCAGGAGGTCCAACTGGTCCAACCGGTCCAGCAGGATCACCAGGGGGTCCAACTGGTCCGACTGGAGCAACAGGGGCAACAGGAGCGACCGGAGCAACAGGAGCGACTGGAATTCAAGGGGTACAAGGAATACAGGGACCGACCGGAGCAACTGGTGTAACAGGTTTGCAAGGAGTACAGGGACCAATGGGGGCAACGGGTCCAACGGGTGACCAAGGCATTCAAGGTCCACAAGGGATACAAGGAGTAACCGGTCCGACTGGTCCGCAAGGTCTACAAGGAATCCAGGGACCGGTAGGAGCAACCGGTCCGACTGGTCCACAAGGAGTGCAAGGGGCACAGGGGCCAATCGGTCCAACCGGCCCTCAAGGGATACAAGGCATACAAGGTGAGCAAGGAGTAAGGGGAGCGACCGGTCCAACTGGTTTACAGGGGCTACAAGGAATCCAAGGTCCGAGTGGTCCAACCGGTCCTCAAGGAGTGCAAGGCGTACAAGGTCCGAGTGGCATAACAGGTCCAACTGGTCCTCAAGGAATACAAGGTATTCAGGGACCACAAGGAAGTATAGGCCCAACCGGTCCTCAAGGAATACAAGGTGTGCAAGGTCCACAAGGCCCAACCGGCGAGGCGGGAGCAACGGGTCCTCAAGGAATTCAGGGAATACAAGGTCCAATTGGTCCAACCGGCCCCCAAGGAATTCAGGGGATACAAGGCGTGCAAGGTCCACAAGGCCCAACTGGTCAGGCAGGCCCTCAAGGTCTACAAGGAATAACTGGTCAGGCGGGTCCAACCGGTCCAACCGGTCCAACCGGCGAGGCGGGAGCAACGGGTCCTCAAGGTCCACAAGGAATTCAAGGACCACAAGGAGCAACCGGTCCAACTGGAGCAACCGGCGAGGCGGGAGCAACGGGTCCTCAAGGTCCACAAGGAATCCAAGGTCCACAAGGAGCAACCGGTCCAACTGGAGCAACCGGCCAGACGGGAGCAACGGGTCCTCAAGGTCCACAAGGAATCCAAGGTCCACAAGGGATAACGGGTCCAACAGGAGTAACGGGCCAGACGGGATTGACTGGTGCAACTGGACCGACCGGAATACAAGGCATACAAGGAATAACAGGAGCGACAGGGGGAACAGGAGTAACAGGCCCAACAGGTGCCACGGGTCCAACAGGTTTAACTGGAGCAACAGGATCATCTGCTATATCAACAGGTGGAGGCTATTTCTTTTCTACCTCAACGAGTGCAATTGCCGCAAATGCCAATATTTCAATTAATAGTGGATCTACAGTGTATGGAACAGGAGTATCTTTAACTAGCCCTACAACGGTTACTGTATCCACGCCAGGAATATATTTAGTAAGTTATTATTTTCAAGGGGATGCAAGTGCTGGGAATGAAACGGTGTCTGTAAGATTACTATTAAACGGAACACAAGTAGCAGGGAGTTTTATACAAAATGTAACGACATCAACTGTAGTAATCGAACCAGCCATTTCAAATACGCTTCTTGTGAATGTAACGAGTGCTAATTCAACGTTAGTATTACAAAATGGTCCATTAGGTGTAGGGCATGTAACGACCATAGCAGGTGCGATTACAGCAAGCTTAAATGTAGTGAGAATTTTATAAAGAATATAAAAAACACAAGGAATGTCTTTGTAAGACACACCTTGTGTTTTTTAATATTAAATAAACATTTTCTTTATCTTTTCGGTTGAAAAATATGCTGAAAGAAGTATTTGTGATGTAGGTTATCTACAACCTTATTTGCTTGATATGTGCGTTGTTTTTCAATTCGAAGTCTTTGCTCCATCATTTTAATTGCGTGATCAGATAAACGTAACATAATACATTCTCCTTTTCTATAAATATAGGTGACTATTTGATATCGATCCCATATTTATAATTAAGGAGGCAAAATGTGTAACATAGGCAAAAAGCACCTTCCTCTCCCATTACGCTTACGAGGTTAGCTGTCGGACTCGGGAAGTGAGAGTTTCCCTACTTAAAAAAGATTCGCCCCAAGTAGCATAGCTACAAAAATGGTTCCCCCGCTCCAAAATTTGGACTCAGCAAAAGGTTTTATAAAGTAAAAAATAACATAAAGGAGCAAACAAGTCAAATTATTTTGTGTATTCTGTCTTTTTTAATTGCGTAAGAATCATACCGTCAGGAAGTATTGTATCTGATACTGTAATGAATCCGTGTTTTTTATATAAAGTAATAGCAGGGGTATTCGCTTTACCTGTTTGTACAATGTATGCCATTGAAGAGGGAAACATGTTAAATATATAAATTAGGAGTTTCGTTGCGATTCCTTTTTGAAAAAAATCGGGCGATACAACTAACCTGTGGATATCGATTAGTTTTTCTTCTTGTACAAAAGAAATAAAACCGACAAGTTTATTTTCAGAAAAATATCCATAGAATGTTTCAACGCAATTTTGAATATCGTTTACAGTATCATATAAACGAGGTATGGCAGTACTATTTAAGTAGTCTGCTTCAACTTTATAAGCTGGAATTTGAACCTGTAAAATGGATGTTGCTACTTCAAAAGAAGTGGAATTTAACTTAAGAATCATAGACAATGAAGCCTCCTTTAAATATGGTATATGAATATAATTGCTTTATGGGTGAGTTTGACAATATTTTTCTTTTTTGCATATAATATATGTATCTCCATATGTAAAATAGTAGTAAATATATTTCTATAGTGAAATATGATTAGCAATGATAAATACATATGTTTGTATTGAATCATACAAACTATAATAGAAATGGAGGACTAAAAATGGGATGGATTATCACATTAATAGTTGGTGCTATTATAGGTGCAATTGCTAGTTCTATAACAGGTAAAAATTTCCCAGGTGGTATGTTCGGAAATATTATCGCAGGTTTATTAGGTGCTTCGTTAGGTGGTAGATTATTTGGATCCTTTGGGCCATCATTTGGTGGGATTCATGTCGTGCCGGCATTATTAGGTGCAATCGTGTTAATTCTTATTGTATCATTTGTAGTGAAAGCTGCAAGGAAATAGAGATATAGATTATGATGAAGAGCCCTGAATAAGGGCTTTTCATCATTCGAAGAGGTGGTTTCATTGGAGAAAATAAATATAAGAAAAAGAGATAAGTTAAGAAAGTTTTTTAGAGAACAAAATTATTTGGCGGTATTACTTGGATTTGCGTTATTGTTCATTAATATTTTATTGCTAACAAAAATATCATTTGTTTTTACACCGTTTATCGTATTTTTAAAAACAATTTTCTTCCCAGTACTATTAGCAGGCGTGCTATTCTATATTTTACATCCATTCGTTTCGCTTTTAGAAAAGAAAGGTGTTTCAAGAATCGTATCGATAGCTTCCATATATTTAATCGTACTAGGATTATTTGTATTTTTAGTTGTAACGGTTATCCCTATTATTAAAGATCAAATTGATGCATTAATTGATAACTTACCGTATTTTGGCCATGAGATTGAACAAGCAGCACGTAGATTCGGGGAAAGTAATTTACTCGGTAAAATTCAGGAGAATTTAAATATTAATGTTGCGAATATGGTAAAAGAATACACAGTTGATTTTACAAAGTCATTATCATCAGTAACTGGGAATGTAACTGGATTTTTGAGTACTGTTACAGAGGTTGTTTTGACATTTGTAATGGTTCCATTTATATTGTTCTATCTTTTAAAAGATGGTGAGCAATTGCCGAATCACTTTTTAAAGTTTATTTCAGAGCAAAGACAACCAGCAGCAATGAGAATACTAGATGATATGCATTATGCGATTAGCTCGTATATTAGAGGTCAAATTATCGTCAGCTTATTTATCGGTATTATGCTATTAATTGGTTATCTTATTATTGGTATTAAATATGCGGTATTACTTGCGATTTTAGCGATGATTGTAAATATCGTTCCGTACGTAGGACCAATTATCGCGATTACACCAGCGTTAATTATCGCATTTATCGACTCGCCAGCAATGGTGTTAAAAGTAATTATCGTTATGATGGTTGTACAATTAGCAGAAGGTAAATTTATTTCTCCGCAAGTTATGGGTAAAAAGTTAGATATTCATCCGATTACTATCATTTTTATCATTTTAACTGCCGGAAACTTATTCGGGATTATGGGCATTATTTTAGCCATTCCAGGATATGCGATATTAAAAGTGTTAGTTACACACGGTTATAGATTTGTTAAGTTGAATACATGAAAAAAAAGAGCTAAAACAGTGGGAACTGTTTTAGCTCTTTTTTATTAACAATTCATTTGCATATTGGCGCGCCCATTGATCCGCTTCTAATATAGCATCTAGTGAAGGATCTTTTACGTTATGATGAGCTTCAACTGTTTTGTAAATTGTTTTTTCAATATCGAAAAAGGAAATTTCATTTTTTAAGAATAGCGCATTCGCAATTTCATTTGCTGCATTTAATACAGCGGGAGTAGTACCACCGATTTTGCCACATTCATATGCGTATTGTAGACAAGGGAACTTCTCTAAATCTGGTTTTTCAAAATGTAAACTACCGATTTCTAATAAATTTAATTTTTCATAGGAAGAAGGTAGCCGAGTAGGATAGTGAAACGCATATTGAATCGGCATTCTCATATCAGGAGCACCGAGCTGTGCCATAACTGATCCATCAATAAATTCTACTAAAGAATGAATGATACTTTCTTTATGAATCATTACATTAATTTTTTCATATGGAATATCAAATAGCCATCTCGCTTCCATTACTTCGAACCCTTTATTCATTAATGTGGCAGAATCAATCGTTAGTTTTGCGCCCATTAACCAGTTTGGGTGCTTTAAAGCATCTTTTGCTTGTAATGTTTGCATTTCATCACGTGTTTTATCACGGAAAGCACCACCGGAAGCTGTTACAATTAACTTCTCAATCTCTTTATTATTTTCTCCGTTTAAACATTGGAAAATAGCTGAATGCTCACTATCTACTGGAATTAAGCAACATCCGTTTTGTTTCGCTAGTTCAGTTACGATATGTCCAGCTGCAACCAAAGTTTCTTTATTAGCAATAGCGATATCTTTCTTCGCTTTTAATGCTTCAATTGTTGGAAGTAATCCTGAAACACCTACAATAGAGCTTAATACAAGATTTGAATCAGGGTGAGTAGCTACTGCAATTAAGCCATCAGTCCCGTGTGTGATTTTTGTATTTGCTGAAATACGCGTACGAAGCTTGTCTGCTAAGTCTTTTGTCGCAACGCTTACAATACGAGGTTGAAACGTTTTGATTTGTTGCTCAAGAAGATCGATATTATAATTTGCGGTTAAACCGACGATTTTAAAATGTTCAGGATGAGCTGAAACGACATCTAATGCAGATGTGCCGATGGATCCTGTTGAACCTAAAATTGATATATATTTTACCATGAAAAAACCTCCAAAGTTGTTTCGAATATTTCAACAAACCTATATAACATTAGACAATTGAAGTGGAAATTCCTGCTATATAAAATAGAAAATTAGGGTTTGTTTGGAAGTGAAATGTGATAAACTGTAAAAAATAACGAAAAAGCAATGAAAGAGAAGAGTACATATTCGAAACTTTTCAGAGAGCTGATATGTGGTGAGAATCAGTAAGGGATGAATATGGAATGGACTCTGGAGCTTCTAACTGAAATGAGTAGGTAAAGACGGTTACTTCACGTTATTGAAGTATGAAGTTAGCTAATAATAGCTAATTAAGGTGGTACCGCGGGAGTCTCTCGTCCTTTTTTAAGGATGAGGGGCTCTTTTTATTTTGAGAAAGGAGGAGTTAGTGTGAGTGAAAAAATAATGTTAACAGGAATTAAGCCGACAGGTTATCCGCATTTAGGGAATTATATTGGTGCGATTAAACCTGCATTACAAATGTCAAAGAATAATCAAGGAAGAGCATTGTACTTTATAGCTGATTATCATGCATTAAATGCTGTGCATGATTCAGAAAAGTTCAGCAGTTATACGAAAGAGGTAGCAGCTACTTGGTTATCGCTTGGACTTGGGGAAGATGTTGTTTTTTATCGGCAAACAGAAGTACCGGAAATTCTAGAAGTAGCTTGGATTTTAGCTTGCCTAACTCCGAAAGGTCTTATGAACCGTGCTCATGCGTATAAAGCGAAGGTGGAGCAAAATAAAGAAGCAGGGTTAGAGGTCGATGCGGGAGTGAATATGGGGTTATACACGTACCCGATTTTAATGGCAGCTGACATATTATTATTTCAAGCTACTCATGTACCAGTTGGAAAAGACCAAATTCAGCATATTGAAATTGCGCGTGATATTGCGACGTATTTTAATCATACATTTGGCACGACATTTACACTACCGGAGTATGTAGTGCAAGAAGAAGGAGCTATTTTACCTGATCTTGATGGAAGGAAGATGAGTAAAAGTTACGGAAATGTAATCCCATTATTTGCAGAGCAAGAAAAACTTCGAAAGTTAATATTTAAAATCAAAACAGACTCTTCACTTCCAAATGAACCGAAAGAATTAGAAACATTATTTATGATATATAAAGAGTTTGCGACAGAAGACGAAGTACAGTCATTACGTGAAAAATATGAGACTGGAATCGGATGGGGCGATGTGAAAAAAGAGTTGTTTCGCGTTGTAGATCGTGAGTTAGCTGGACCTCGTGAAAAGTACGCAATGTATATGAATGAGCCGGATTTATTATATGAAGCATTAGAAAACGGTGCTGAGAAGGCACGCGCTATTGCGAAGGTGAATTTAGCGGAAATTAAAAAACGGATTGGATTTGAGAGGGAACGTTAAGCGTTCCCTTATTTTTTTAGATAATCTGTAATAATCTTCTCGATAACAGGAGGAAGATTATTAGGTAATTCATTAAGTGAAAAGAAGCGTAGTTCTTTCGATTCCGTATGGTCGCATACAAGCTCACCGTGGAATTCGCGGCAAATATAAACAACGAGTACACCGTGTACTTGATCGCCGTTTGGGTAGATTTGAAAGTAATCTGGTCCAGAGTATGTACGGAATAGTTCTGGATTTTTAATAATAAGTCCAGTTTCTTCAAACACTTCTCGCTTTAAAGCGTCTTCTAATGTTTCGTTATATTCTAAGGCACCGCCAATAATGCCCCAGCGGTTAAAATCTGTACGGAGCTGCAGCAATACTTCATCTTTTTCATTTAATATAATGGCGTGTGATCCTATTAGAATAAGTGGATGATTTCCTACTAGATTTCTCATATCTTCAATATAACCCATGTCATTGCTCCTTGTATTTAATAATAGTTAGGAAGTTCTTTTAACATTCTTTCTGTTTTACGTGCTGTAAAGGCTAAGTTATGGTCATCTTTCGTTCTGAAAAATAATGTGCGTAAAAAGGTTTTAATATTGGCACATAAAATACAATACTCATTAAGCGAAAGGCGTTTTCTAATTTGAGGAAGCCTTTTTATTTTTTTATGAATAATAGAAATTAAATCGTTCTGAGGAAAATCATGATACAGCATTGCTAGTAATGGAGTAACAATGCGTTCATCTTCGTTATTATGAAAAAGGTCAGATGGAATAAAGATTTTATTTAATAAACAATGAATTAATTCTTCGTACCATTCAAAAGTTGTATACGTATTATGAACAATTTCAGTAAAGGCATCAGATACATGAGCAAGACAATGAGCCCATCCTTTATTTTCAATATAGCCCCGAAAATCCGTTTCTAAGTTTGTGTATGTAATGAGTTTATTTTTTATTTCTTCGAGATCCTCCTCTGTACAAAAGTAGTGCGAATTAGCGAATTGGAGTATTAACGCAATTAACGAAACAGTGTAAGAACGTGTGAAAACCCCATCTGTATGTGGGGAGTAAATGTCACAATATAAATACTCATCACTTAAACAAGTTTGCAGAAGTAATTTCAGCTGATCGTCCATAAGGAATTCATGATGAATGAAATGCGCAAAACATTTATATATAAGTTGGTAACGAACGTAGCTATCAGTCGTTCCGATATACTGAAGCATGTTCAAAGTTAACTCATTTACGTCTATATGTTGCAGTTGCGTATAGTCATTTTGTTGTATAAGCTCTAACTGTTGTTGCAATGCTGTAATATCCAATGGAGAACCTCCTCCGCACTTTAAAGATGCGATCTTTTCTAGTATTCTATATATTCAAGGACAATCCTGCTCATGCAAGGAGAACGATTAGAAATTCGAGTATGATATAGATGAGGGAAGAATATGACGACGATAGAACAGTTAGAAAAACATTTTAAAATAAGAAGAAGTGCTTCTTCTATTATGATAAAAGAAAATAATGCAGAGGTTTTTACAGAAGAGCAATTAGAAGAGATGGTGCAATATTACGTTGCTGAAGCTGAAAAAGATGGATTAGAAAAACTACATTTTGAAATCTCTTCAAAAAGTCCAAATTATGATGTGTATAAAAAATGTTTTGAAACGTATTCATTTGAATATATTACTGAAAACATGATTGTATTTAAAGATATATACGAAGTAGAAGATGTAGAAAGTGAAATTGATTTTAAGCTTATTGAAGAAGTTGGAGAAGAGGCTTTTTATTCACTGTGGAATGAAGCGACGGGAGAACCAGTCGCTCATGATCAATTTGTGCATATGATGCTACAAGAAATTGGTGAGCAGTGGAAAGAACATTGTTTAATAGCGAGTGTAGGTGAAGAGCCGATAGGAATTGTAATTCCACATATTGAAAGAGGTGCGTTAGAAGAAGGGAAACTTATGTACTTCGCAGTTACTCCAAATATGCGTAATAAGGGATATGAAGCTGCGTTATTTGCAGGTGCGATGTTTGTCTTAAAGGAAATAGGTGCATCTTATTATATTGGTGAGACAAATATGCAAAATGAGTGGATGAAGGATGTTTTTGAAAAGAACGGATGTCAGCTGCTTAGTTGTACTGAGCGGTATGTGAGGGAGTTTTAAGATATACCCTGGGACACATCTAGTGGGAACCCGTGTACAAATTTTGAACAAGTAAAAGAACTTTTTGCCTGTTTGTAAGATAAAAAGAAAAATGAGAACGACAAAGTAGATATTTGTATAATACAATAGAGTGAGATTCGATTATAAGAGAAAGCGTTGGTGAAAGAATGGAGCAGCAAAGAAATTGGCTACAAGCAACTGTAGAAAGAATTGAAGATAATACGTTACAAATAAAGTGGGAAAATAATATAGAAGAAGTTCGTATTTATTGGAGTACTTCACCAGATCATATTGAAGAAAATGGAGAACTACTTGCAACTGTAAATGGAGAATTATCATATACAATTGAAAACCCGAGTGAAAATGAACGTCCATATTTTAGACTAGTAGGAAGTAATGGACAAGCAGTGACAGTAGCTGAGCGTAGATTGCCATTACAAGGTGCGTTTAACTTCCGTGATATGGGTGGATATGAAACGACAGATGGACGTAAAGTGAAATGGGGCAAATTATACCGTTCTGAAGAATTAGCAGGACTAACAGAGTGGGATATCGACTATTTACAAAAGTCTGGTTTAAAGTTAATTTGTGACTATCGTACAGACTTTGAGGTAAAGCATAAGCCAAATCCTGAGATTACAGGTGCTCGTCAAGTGTGCTTACCAGTTATGCAAGACTTAGCGAAAGACTTAAATATAAATGAGTTTTTCCAAGTTGGTGACCTTTCTATGTTAGGAAAACCAGGTGAGTATCTTGTGAAAATGAATCAAGATTTCGTAAGTGGCAACGAGGCATTCGTGAGCTTCTTAAACTTAGCGCAAAACCCGGAAAACTTACCGTTAGTAAACCACTGTACAGCTGGAAAAGATCGTACTGGATTTGGTTCAGCATTATTACTACTTTTACTAGGTGTACCAGAAAAAACAGTAATGGAAGACTACTTACTAAGTAACGGATTCCGTGAAAAGCTAAATGAAAAAATGATGGCCTTTTTAGGTGCGAAATTACAAAACGATGAGAGCAGAGCGATATTAGGTGCAATGTTTGAAGCGCGTGCTGAATACTTGCAAGCTGCGATTGGTGAAATTCAAAAGCAATACGGATCAGTTGAAGCATACGCTGAAAGGGCCCTTGGCTTTACGAAAGAGTCGTTAGAGGAAATGAAAGAGTTATTGCTAGAAGATTAATAATGAGAAGGAGGCTGAGCGGATTAGCCTCCTTTTACTATTGTTGCTATAATTTTGTTAATGAGGATGTTGTGCACCGAGGAGAAAATGGATGAAAAGAACTTAAGAATCGGGGGATAAAATGATTTATACACGTGTAAAAGCAGAGGGGTTAAGAGAAAAGCTGGCAACAATACTAAGTCAAGAGTATAAGGAACTAGCTATTCAAGATTTAAAGGTGATTGGAACGGGAGTGCAAAATATTGTTTTTCAAGGAGATTCAGAAAAGGGGTCTTTAGCATTTCGAGTACCGTGGGAAAGAGAAGTGGAAAATATAAATGAAGACTTATTTAACAGTCGGATTTCGTTGCAAAAGGAAGCGGAGCTGTCTAAGTATTGTCATTCAAAAGGTATTCCAGTACCAAGGATACACGGATTGCATCTTTCAACCGAACTTGATTTTTAAATTTCGGATTGTGTGTATGCTGATCGTACGCCAATTTCCGCATGCAAAATAGGGGAGTTAGTGAGCAAGCTTCATAGTATGCCAATTGATGGTTTGTATTACAAACAAAATATTAGAGAGCCCATTAGTAAGTATATAGCAGAACGAATTGTGAAACGGATAGAAGGGTTTAATACAATCACGAACTGTAAAATCAATCTTCCGAATACAAAAACAATTGAATATATTCTTAGTACAGCAGATCATGTAAAATGTTTATTACATATGGACATTCGACCAGCCAATTTAATCGGGTATAATGGAGAAGTTAAAGCAATAGTTGATTGGGATAACGCTTTAATTGGTCATCCATTGCTGGAGCTTATGAGAATAGCTGAAACAAATGAGGTTAGTTGGGATGAATTTAAAGATGGATATAAGAATGATAGTATCTTTAATGTTACTCCTCATATTGTTAGTTTATTTTATAGACTAGATACAGCAGTCATGCTAGCAAACTTATTTATAGCACATTTGAAAATAAAAGATAAAGGTGTATTCTATAAAGAGCGGGTTAAAGCGCTTCATCACGAAATATATAAAAATTTATAAGCAATGAGAACGAAGCTTTTAAAATAGGAATTGAGGAGAACATCATGAAATACAAAGTTATATTATTCGACGTAGATGATACATTATTAGATTTCCCTGAAACGGAAAGACACGCATTACATAATGCGTTTGTACAGTTTGGTATGTCTACAGGGTATAATGATTATCTTGCAAGTTATAAAGAGATTAGTAATGGATTATGGAGAGATTTAGAAAATAAAATGATTACGCTAAGTGAATTAGCCGTAGAGCGATTTAGACAATTATTTGCAATTCATAATATAGACGTAGATGCGCAGCAATTTAGTGATGTATACCTTGAAAATTTAGGGAAGGAAGTACATCTTATAGAAGGCGCAGTACAATTATGTGAAAATCTACAAGATTGCAAGTTAGGTATTATTACGAATGGATATACGAAGGTGCAACAATCAAGAATCGGAAATTCGCCTTTATGTAATTTCTTTGATCACATTATTATTTCTGAAGAAGTTGGTCATCAAAAACCAGCACGTGAGATTTTTGATTATGCGTTTGAGAAGTTTGGGATTACTGATAAATCAAGCGTACTAATGGTTGGAGATTCGTTAACTTCTGATATGAAAGGCGGAGAAGATTACGGCATTGATACGTGTTGGTATAATCCGAGTTTGAAAGAAAACGGGACAGATGTTAACCCGACTTATGAAGTGGAGAGTCTGCTACAAATTTTAGAAATTGTAGAAGTGGCGGAAGAAAAGGTAGCTTCATTTTAATCATGCTGATATTTGTCGAAAAATCGATATATTGAAAAAATCGTTGATATATTGTAAGTTGTGATAGATATATTGAAAAAATCGTTGATATATTGTAAGTTGTGATAGATATATTTGAAAAATCGTTGATATATTGTAAGTTGCGATAGATATATTTGAAAAATCGCTCATATAAATTCATATACTAAGATATAGAACAAAAAAATAGAGCTACTATACAAGGTCATTCACGTGTTATAATGCGTGAATTAAATATGCGTATATAAATAGTTTCCTAGCGTGATGCGATGTCATGTATGATTAGTGTAACAACTAGAGGTGAATAAAGGATGTTAACGTTTTTATTTGAGTTAGACAAGAATCTCCCGCAGAAGGATGAGCCACGGTATGATGCTTATTCAAAGGGCTTTATCGAAGGAGATGTAACGATTTGCGCGAGTGACAGCGTATTTTTTCAAAAATCATGTATGAAGGTTGCAGAGCTGGGGATTTATTTAGGTCAGTGGATGGAACAAGTTCAACATGGGCAGAACGTGCCTATGAAATATGAAACGGCTGACCGTGAAGAGGTAATTCTTAGTTTCTTCTACGAAGAGGATCATAATCAATGGAATGCTTTTTCCAGCTGGCAAGAATTTGAACTTCAAGAGCGTATAGCTACTACAACATTAATAGAGAGTGTTCAACGCTATTTGTATGAGTTAAATAAAGAACTGCGCATGATAGAATATCCTGTGACGTTTGATCAGTACTTAAGAGGAGAGCGAATGATGCAGCTCTCTTACAAACGACCGTGTGATAGCAAAGCAGATACGACACCGATAGAGGTTTATAATGGAAGTGAGCAAGTAGGCGTAGTAAGGGGCTATTATAAAAATACGCTGATGAGAGTGCTGGATTTTATTCCGAAAATTGGTAGTAATATTATTTATGAAATAAAGGATAGTAAGGACAATATTCGCGTCATTGCAAAGGATGTAAGTAGGCAGCGCCAAAGAAGGATTTTAGTAATGTACAAAGATAATCATGATGCAGAGCATGAAATACTTGTATGTGACGGAAAGTTATTGGATGCAAATTTCTTATTTACCTTTACATATAAGGCAGAAGAATATGTTGTTCATAAAACTTCATTTGGAATGGGAAAGTTATTACGAAAGGGCTATGTAATTGTAGATTGGAATATTCGTCTTGAGGAAGATATGTATTACATTGAGATGAATGTATATGATGAAGATTACATGCAGGATCAATACTTACTATTAGGCGTATTTCATGCGGTTTTATATGGATAATCAATGAGAAATACCGTCATTCTTCTTGGAAAGAATGACGGTATTTTTTTATGTGATTCTTGTGACTGGACGTCTTTAATCAATCCTCAAAAATAAAAATCTCATCAATCGTACTATGAAGTGCCCTCGCAATATCGTGAGCAAGCTGCAAGGAAGGATTGTATTTACCTTTTTCGAGATGGCTAATTGTTTCACGACGTACACTAACTTGTTTCGCTAAATCTTCTTGCGTCATGTTCAATTTGGTGCGGTATTCTTTTATTTTCGTTACGAACGCCATGGTGCATCTTCCATTTCATCAACTGGTTTATCGTAAAAGAACATAGAGAATCCGAACGTAAGAATAAGGGTGCCGAAAATAAGAGCGATATCAATTTCTTGTAGCACCGGGTTTGGAAATAACATTTCAATGAACATAATGATAGCGGTAGTTAGTAACGTAACGATAAAGGCATTGCGGCACGATTTATTAACGATTTGTTCAAACAGTTCATCGTGTTGAACCGTTCTATATGAGGTGAAAAAGGAGAAGAAACAAAACATAGTAAACAATCCTTTTTCATAAAAAAAGCCAAGAAAACCGAAGAAACCAAGAAATCCTAAATATTTTATCCAAGTTGTTTTCACGATAGTTCCTCCTAATCATGTTAGAAATAAATCACATTATGTTATAAATATATCACATATGGATAGGAATGGTAATAATAGTTTTCCAGTTTGCTTCATAATAATAGTAAAAAGAGGAAATATGCTGCGAAACAAAGAGGATAATATTGTAAAATGGTTGTAAGGAGGGGGAGGAAGAAATGCTAACTTGGATCATGATCGTTGTGTTACTTGTAGTGATTACTGTCATTGCGACGGTGTTAATTGGGCGGAATGGTGATGCAAATTATAGCAAAGCGACAAAGGGGAATATTAAACGCTTAACAATGATTTATATTATACTAGCTGTCGTTTTAGTTGTTGGATTAGGGGTGTATATTTATTTTAAAGGTTAAATAAACTGAAAAATGTAAAAATCTTAAAATAGAAGTATGCTATAATATCAATATAGTTATTTGGTAATTAAGGAAAGGATTGGATGGAATGATTGAAATTACGAATGTGTCAAAAAGTTATAATGGGTCTACCTATGCAGTAAAAGACTTAAGTTTATCTGTACCTAGCGGCGAAATCTTTGGATTTTTAGGACCGAATGGTGCGGGTAAATCAACGACAATTAAGATGATTACTGGTATTCACGGGGTGGACAAAGGGACTATTACGATTAACGGAAAAAATATTATGGAAGAGCCGATGGAAGCGAAGAAGACGTTTGGTTATGTACCAGATAGTCCAGATATGTTTTTACGATTAAAAGGAATTGAATATTTAAACTTTATGGCCGATATGTATGAAGTGCCGAAAGAAGTACGACAAGAACGAATAGAGTCTTTAGCGAAGAAGTTTGATCTTTATAATGCTTTATCTGATCAAATTCAAAGTTATTCGCACGGTATGAGACAAAAAATCGTTATTATTGGTGTGCTCGTACATGAGCCAGATGTATGGATTTTAGATGAACCATTAACTGGGCTTGATCCGAAATCTGCATATATTTTAAAAGAAATGATGAGAGAACATGCGGATAAAGGAAAGATTGTATTTTTCTCTACACACGTATTAGAAGTGGCAGAAAAATTATGTGACCGCGTCGCGATTATTAATAAGGGAAACCTTCAGTTTAAAGGGAATTTAGATGAAATGAGAGATCATTTTAAATCCAATGAATCACTTGAAAAAATGTTCTTGGAGATGACGGGCAATGAGTAAAATTTGGACGTTAACGAAAGTATTATTGAAATTAAATTATGCAGATTTTATAACAGATAAGAAGAAGCGATGGGCGTATGTATTTTCATTTGCAGCTATTTTATTTGTCGGCTTTTTACTGTTTGGTTCTATCACGCATGCAATGTATGAGGGAATGATACATTTAGGGCAAGATCCAGGAATGATTATCGCAATGGGACTTGCGATTGCGAGTATATGGGTATTTTTAATGAGTATTACGAACATTTTAACTGTATTTTACTACAGCAATGACATTGAAATGTTATTACCATTACCATTAAAACCAGCGCAAATTATTTCAGCCAAATTTTTAACAGTATTAATTACACAATACGTAATGAGTTCATTTATTTTATTACCGATCTTTATTACGTATGGTTTAAAAAATGGCGCATTTATTACATATTACATATATATGATTTTCATTTACTTACTCTTCCCAATTGTGCCGTTAGTACTAGCTTCGTTACTGATGACAGTTATTATGAGGTATACAAATATAGCGAAAAATAAAGACCGAGGAAATATATTTATTGGAATCGTAAGTATACTATTTATTGTAGGAATTAACGTATTTTTGCAGTGGAAAAATAAAAGTTCGTTTTCTGAAGATGCAATTGCGGATTACCTTGCAAACAACCAGTCTTCTCTTTTAGTACAAATGACAAACTATTTTCCAACTACATATTTTGGAGCAGTAGCATTAGTAGAAAATGCAAATTGGAAGGGACCTTTATATGTAATAATCTTTGCAGTTATTTCATTTGTCTTCTTTGTGTTGTTTTATTACATAGCAGAGCGTACATATTTAAAAGGGGTTATTGGACTTTCAACGAGTACAGCAAAGAAACAAGTTATTTCGGCGGAAGGTTTACAGAAATCAACAGTACAAAGTTCGCATTTAAAAGCGTATGTGAAAAAAGAATTTAAAACGTTATTCCGTACACCACAATTTTTCTTAAATTGCATTGTACAAACTTTCGTTATGCCAATTATGTTGTTCTTTATTTTATTTGTGCAAGATGGGAATTTAAAATGGATCACGGGATATATTGATAATCCAAAATCAGCAGGACTTGCAATTGGTGTTGGCCTTTGTGCCTCTCTATTTTTAATGGGAAGTAACGTCATCGCAACAACTTCATTCTCACGTGATGGAAGCTCTTGGTTTGTGAATCGTTATTTACCAGTAAAGGCTTCGGATATCTTTTTTGCGAAAGCAATCACTGCTTGGTTAATTAATGTAATCATTTTAGCAGTATTCGGTATTACGATGGCAGTTGTAGCTGGGATTTCTCCAGTCTTCATGATACTGTGGTTTTTACTAAGTGCGAACGGGTTACTGTTAATTAATTTAATTGGAACACGTTGGGACGCACAAACTGCAGATATTCATTGGGATACAGAGCAGAAATTATTTAAAAGTCGATATACAACTTTGTGGAATTTTTTAGCTAATATTTTAATAGCTTTAATTATTGTGGGGGGAGTAAGTGTATTATACTTCTTCCTTCATGTCGGACTGTGGGTTATGTTTATCGTTTTATTTGTAATGTTTACGATTGTAAATTATATCTTTATTAAAATGTTAAAATTAGGTGCTGAACGTATACTGTCAAATATTCAATAAGAAGATAGATCCTCTGTATTCATGCAGGGGATCTGTGTATAGATGGAGGAGAAAAAGGTGAAGAAAATAGCAATTGTAACAGGGGCAACTCGTCTGAATGGAATTGGTGCAGCTGTATGCAAGGTGCTTGCTCAAAAGGGGATAGACATTTTTTTCACGTACTGGCCAAAGTATGATAAAGCGATGCCATGGGGAATGAGTGATCAAGAACCCTTTTTGCTGAAAAAGGAAATTGAAAGTTACGATGTTCGATGTGAAATGGCAGAAATTAATTTATCGCAGTCTTATTCGCCAAATCGTTTGTTTTATATGGTATCAGAACGGTTAGGTGATCCATCTATTCTAGTTAATAATGCAGTATATTCTACTCATACGAGGATTGAGGAATTAGATGTAGAGCAGTTGGATAAACATTATACAGTTAATGTTCGAGCTACTATGCTATTAAGTTCATTGTTTATAAAACATTATTCACTTAAAACGGGCGGGAGTATTATTAATCTTACTTCAGGACAGTCAGTAGGTCCAATGCCAGATGAACTAGCATATGCAGCAACGAAAGGGGCAATTGAAGCATTTACAAAGTCAGTAGCACCAGTTGCGATGGAGAAGGGGATTACAGTGAATGCTGTAGATCCAGGACCGACGAATACAGGATGGATTACAGAGGAGCTGAAGCATCATTTAGTATGGAAGTTCCCGCAAGGTAAAGTAGGAGAACCGGTGGATGCTGCGCGCTTAATTTCTTTTTTAGTAAGTGAAGAAGCGAAATGGGTTACTGGGCAAGTCATTCACTCGAATGGTGGTTATTCATAAAAATATTATGTTAACAAATGTTGAGAAACAAAAAACGAAAGAAAATTTTATTTTTTTGTATAAATAAAATGTCAAGAAAGATAAAAATTTGATAGAAGAGTATATCGTCATATGAAGATAGTAATTCTTAATGTGACAATATACTCTTTTTCTTTTACTTGCGAGTAGAAAAATGAAGTAGAAGAAACTCGAATATTAAAATGAGTTTATCAGTTTTTGTACGTATTATTATGAAGATTACTGTCGGAAAGATGATAATTCGTATGAAAAGGGATTTTTTAAGGGGGAATCGAATCGTAAAGGGGAGGATAAATTATGTAAAACATAGGGGGATTTATATGAAAATGAAAAAGGTCGCTATCGCATCGATAACAATTGGTACAATGCTTACTATGGCAGCTTGTAGTCCTTCAGCAGATAAAGAAACGGAAAAGAAAGAGCAAGTAACTGCGCAAAATGATGGAGAAGCAAAAACGACAAGTGCAGATGAAGCGTCAAAAACAACGAAAGATACTGAAAAAGAAACAAATACTTCTTCAAATGAAAAAACAGATAAGGATGCAAAAAATACGAAAGAATCATCAGGGACAGAAAGTAACGGCAAAACGTCAACTCAAAACGAAAATGTAAAAACAAAAGAAAAAGAGACGACAGGAAAAACGAATGATCAAACGACTAGCGGGAAAACAACAGATCAAAGCACAAGTACAAGCACAAACAATAACGGAAAGACAACGAAAGATCCGAAGAAAAGTGTTGCTGTGAAAACGAATGTTAAAGAAGTTGTAGCATTAATTGATAGCTTGGACAAGCAGTTAGCTGCTAATCCAAAATTGGAAACAGTGAATAAGCTTGGCAAACAAATTAATGAAAAGTGGGATGTGATTGAAAAAGAGCTAGAAGCATCACATCCGACGGATTCTAAAACAATCGGTCAAAGTATGTATCCGTTAATTGTAGGAGCGGAGAAAGAAAAAATCGATATTAATAAAATGAAATCATTAACGACGAAAACGAAAAAAGATTTAAATCAGTTATTGACGAAACTTTCATAGTTTCAAAAGCCTACTCGTGTGAGTAGGCCTTTTTTAGGTTGTTGTAATGTGCATAGTATAACTTATTTATTTTCATTTTCAATTACGATGCGAAAGGAACTGAATGCTTGTTGACTGATATAATCTTCTTCGCTAACTTTATAAGGAAATGGAAAAGCGACGAGTTGCAAATTACTTTCCTGATCCACTGAAGGCAATGTGAAATTAAAGATTTGCCTCGTTTCAGGTGCAACCTTAGTATAAACGACTTTTCTATTGTTAAATATTTCAACTTGTTTCCAATCTTTAAAAGCCACGATTGCGTAAGTCATTTCATCATTTGTTTCATTACCGTTTGATAAAATTAATTGCTTGCCTTCCTTTTCAAAGAAGACAGTTTGTAAGTTCTCTTCACGGTTCGTAACAAATAATGGTTCGTAACAAATAATGGTTCGTAAAGACCATCTTTTAAAATAGCATCTGGATCTATAAGGGAGAGTTTTATTTTTTCGTTTTCTTTCTGAAGAGGATGCATTGAATATCGCATACTTAGAATATCTTCTAAAATAGCTGCTTTATTTAAGTTATTATCTTTTAATTTGTATTCAGGTTTTTTAATTATTAAAAAGGTTAATTCACTTGCATTAGGAGAAGTGTGTAAAGAGATTTTCGTAGTAATTGAACTGTTTGGTTTCATATCAAAAAAATAGTGTGATATTTCAGTAGTAGTATCTTCTATTTTAAAAGGTTTTTGTTCGTAATCTTCTAGAACAATTAATCCATATTTTCGGTTTTCATTAATAGTATGTACGAATGATAATGTTACATTAATTTTATTATCCTCACTAGTAATTGTACTACCATTGTTAATATGTTGGCCTTGATTATCCTTCAATCCGTAAGAAATAGTATTGGTTTGTTGCTCTCGTTTATTTTCTATGGAAGGTGGATGAGGTTGTATGAATGAAGTATTGAACAAAATATAAATTGTAAGTAATGAAATAAGTAAAACACCGCTAATAATATATATTTGTTTCATAAATAGCACCTCAATATATGTAAAATATTATAGAAAAAAGATATGCAAGATGCATATCTTTTTTCTCTTTCTTACCAGAAAGCTTTTGTTTCGTGATTCACATCATTATAACCACTTAATTTATAGGTATGATTACCGATAGCGTAATCATCTCCATAATAAATGCTTGTGTTGGTCGCTGTAGCACTTACAAAGGATGATTTTTTTGCACTATTACTTTTCGTATTTACTAATGAGCCATCGCCATTGAAAGTTCTTGCTTTTGCATAAATATAGTCTTCGGTCGTAGTTGATTTCGATTTAGCAACTGCATAGGGGTTACCAAAAAAGGGAGTATATACGCTAATGTTAGAGTCATTCTTAGGTGCAGCTGCAATAGTCAAACTAGGAACACTAGATGTTTTTGTTGATTGAATTGTATCAAAGTCAACTAAAACGGGCTGCTTGTCTACAGTATCGACCTCTGAAGCACTTGCGTTATTAGTAAAACCAAAACCTAAAACCGCTAACCCTAAAGTTGTCACCGATAAAGATTTTTTCATATTCACTAATTTTCCCACCTTTTTAAATTTTTGAGTTCGAACTCAATTCATACAATATATGAAAATTTCGAAACTCTCAATGGTTTATCCCATACTTAATTTTTCTTTTACTTTCGATTCAACATGTCTTCATTTGCAAAAAAGCGAATATATCTTCTAATGCTTAGCCAGCAAGGGATACAGGTTTAATTTTATGAAATTCATGTAAATTTAAATCTATTCATGTCAGAATCTCTGTTATTTTTAAGTTCATATGGGAAACTTATTAAAAAAAGGATGGTGACAAAAATGACAATCGATCGAATTTGTACAATTGGACCCGCAAGTAATAATAAAGAAACATTAGCACAGTTAATAAAGAATGGTATGAAAATTGTTCGACTGAATTTATCGCATGGCACGCATGAAAGTCATAAAGACATCATTCGTTTAGTGAAATCATTAGATGACTCTATTAAATTTTTGGGTGATGTACAAGGTCCTAAAATAAGATTAGGTGAAGTGAAGGGAGAGCAAATTACACTTCAGGCAGGAGATTCTTTTATTTTACATACACAACCAGTTACAGGGAGTAATACAGAAGCGAGTGTTGATTATGAAGGAATTGCGAATGATGTGAAAGCAGGCAGTAGAATTTTAATTAATGATGGAGAAGTTGAATTAATTGTTGAAAAGATAAGTACGGACAAAATAGAAACGAAGGTAAAAACAGGTGGCAATATCTCATCTCATAAAGGAGTTAATTTACCAGATGCGGCTGTTCGTTTACCAGCTATTACAGAGAAAGATAAAAAAGATATTCAGTTTCTTTTAGAGGAGAATGTTGATTTTATCGCGTGTTCTTTCGTAAGAAAACCTAGTCATATAAAAGAAATACGAGATTTTATACAACAGTATAAAGAAACGTCACCTAATGTAATTGCAAAAATAGAAACGATGGAAGCAATCGAGAATTTTCAAGATATATGTAAAGAAGCAGATGGAATTATGATTGCAAGGGGCGATTTAGGAGTAGAGTTACCGTATCAATGCATTCCGCTTTTACAGAAAATGATGATTCAGGAATGTAATCGAACGAATACATATGTCATTACAGCAACACAAATGCTTCAATCTATGGTAGATCATTCTATTCCAACAAGGGCAGAGGTGACTGATGTGTTTCAAGCTGTACTGGACGGGACGAATGCAGTTATGCTTTCAGCTGAAAGTGCATCAGGAGAACATCCAATCGAAAGTGTGAGAACATTACGTCTCGTTTCAGAATTTGCGGAACATGTTAAAAAAGATGGACCTTTTGCGATGAAAGATGTACTGGAGTTACTGCATAAATCACTGAATGAGTGATGAATAAAAACACGAGGGCGGATATGCATCCGCCCTCGTGTTTTTCATTCATACTATTCTTGCTCTTGCTCATCCAAAATCTTTTCAAACGCAGCAGATACTTTATCAAACTCTTCATCATTTTCAATGTATGAAAACTCATTATCTTCTTCTACTTTTAAAAAGAAAATATCAATGTCTTCCTCAGTTTCTGTTTGGATATCTTCAACAAAGGCAACTGCAATATATTCTGCACCTTCGACATCCATCGCTCCAAGTACTTCTACTTCTTGCTCTTCGTTATTCTCATCACTAAGAGTAAACACTTCGCCAACTTCAATATCAGACATATTCATTCTCCTCCTGTTCGACTCTAAAAAATAGAGCACTCAAACTGTATACATACTAACATATCTTTCCATGAAAAACCAAATTCATACGTAAGAAAACAATTCATTCTTCTTTAGTATGAGTATACAGCTATTAGGAGCATTATTTGTCTGTGCTATATTACTTAATCCATTCAACAATTGTATCCATAGTCTGTCTTGTTTTATCACGCTTTGGCTCTTCTTTACGGTAACCAAAGGCAACCATAACTGATACTTCAAGATTATCGCCTTGTATAATGCCTTCTTGACGAAGTAAAGAATCTACTTCCTCTTTATCAAATCCTTCTATTGGACAAGAATCAATACCGATTTGAGCTGCGCTCGTCATCATATTACCTAAAGCGATATAAGATTGCTTGGATGCCCAATCAAATACAGCACGATCGGATTGTAATAAGTTAAAATCTGTTTCCTGGAACTTTTTGAAGAATTCATATCTAATTTTTTGAGTGTCTTCAGGCAATCCAATAATATCGTTCATCATATATTTAATATACTCTGCATCATAATGCATATCTTTAATGTTTCTTGAAAGAACAATAACAAAATGACTAGCTGTTGCAAGTTGCCCACCAGCGCCCCATGAATACGGTTGTAGTTTTTCTCTTAATTCTTTATTTTGTACGACAATAAATTTCCAAGGCTCATATCCAAAAGAAGAAGGAGATAATCTGCCTGTTTCTAAAATAAATTTAAAATCCTCTTCTGAAATTTTGTGCATAGGATCGAATTCTTTACATGCATGTCTGAAATGAAAAGCCTCCATAATCTTTTCTTTTGTAATTTCGTTTGTATTTGTCATAAAAGTTCCTCTTTTCATGAATTTATTTTTGTAAGTAAATTATATTTTTAAAGTAACATAGATACAAGTACGCACATTTATGTGGTATAGTATCAAAAAAGATACTAATGTTAAGGGAAGGGATTTATTATGGATTGTCCAAACGAAAATAATATAAATTATCCATTTTTAAATAAATATTCTTGTCCAGTTGAAGCTATGGTTGAGGTGATTGGAGGGAAATGGAAAGGGGTAATTTTGTATCATTTATTAGATGGTACAAAGCGGTTTAATGAATTAAAAAGATTAAAACCAAATATCACACAAAGAATGTTAACACTGCAGCTGAGAGAACTTGAAGCTGATGGCATTATACATCGTGAAGTATACCGTGAAGTGCCACCTAAAGTTGAATATTCGTTAACTGAGCTTGGTGAATCACTACGTCCAGTGATTCTATTAATGATGGAATGGGCAACTCATAATATGGAGAAAGTTTTGGAGAGTAGGAATACGAAAAATAATAGTTAAGAGTTGAAATTGGTATAGACGAGTTATGTGAAATAGTTGTAGAAATAAAAGGTGTTTCCATACGTGAAAACACCTTTTATATCTATGTTTTTTACTTTTTAACTTCAACTGCTGAAGTTGGAAAGTTATTTAAGTTTGCAGTTTGACCATACCAATCAGCATGTTTAAAAACAACACCTTTTCCATATCCGTCAGTTGAAGTACGTTCCCATAGTGTTGTTGAATAGCTAGCAGTAGGAGCTGCTGTACGTACAGAAACAATTTGATTTTGCCAACTAGCAGACAAGTTTTTATAACCGCTACTTAGAGAAAAATACTCGCTACCTTGATTTGTGAGTTTATAGAAGTCTGTACTACCAGGTCCGCTTCCTCCAACACCAAGGGGAGTGATTGAATGATTCAACCTTTGTTTATCTTTTTCAATAAAAGACTCTAAACTTTCTTTGCTCGAAAATCCATAAGATAACCAGTCTCCATTTTGATTTTGTTTCGGTAGAACTAACGTTATTTTTATGTCTTCCTTTGATGGAGCACTCAATTTGTTAAACGAATCAACAGTCTTTTCATCTACAGTTACATATTCGAAAGAGGAAATCGTATAATCTTTTTCGGTACTAGCTGATACTGATCCCAGTCCTCCAGTTAACGACGAAACAGTTAATAATGCACCTGCTACCAACTTTTTCAGCATGGATTCATCTCCTTAAAACTTAGATTTTTTACATAACTAAAATGTATGTTAATTTGAATGTTTTATAAATATTTAGAAATTTATAAAAGTTAAACAGAATATTCTTTTATTATTCTGGAGTAAGGAGGGGAATTTAAAAAAGGATTTACTTAAAAAGTAAATCCTTTTTGCTGACCTATTTCAAAACTTAATGGATGAAAGTTTCATTTTATCCATCTATGAATCATACACTTCTTTTGCATTCGTAGAAGCAGCATCTAATAAAAGGAAAATGGCTGCTATCATATGTAGAACGATTTCTATATAAGGGAAAAAGGCAACTAGAGTAACGATAATACCGATATAATGAGGGGACGTATTCATGCCTTCTTTTTTAGCTAATAAAATAGTATTGATATGTAAAACAATCAATAGTAGTAAAGGTATCCCATATAGGTTAACAAGACTTGGAAATACATAATAACAAGGAAGTAATAAAAGATGATAGATCCCTGTAGTCCACTTTAGTGCTTGAATGTAGGTTTTCAAAGTTAATCCTCCTAAAACAATTCGTATCTATATATTACCAAAAATAATAGGTAATTGGATATTGTTTATTTGTATTTTTAATAGATTATAATAATTTTATGTAAACTAATTGTTAGGTATCTATAAAATAGAAAAACCACCCAAAGGAGGGTGGTTCGTATTATAAATAATTACTTAAAGAAGAAATCGGAACCTTCACCTCACTACCTTCCTTCATATTCCGCAACACAACAGTGTTTGTACTAAGTTCGTCTTCCCCAATAATAAGCACATAAGGGATATTCTCTTTATTGGCATAATTAAGGGCACGTTTTAATTTGCGTCCTGCTAGTTCTAGTTCGACTTTTAAGGAAGTGGTAGAACGTAATTGCTGGGCAATTTGTAAGCATTGTAACTCTGTCCCGAGTGGGATGATAAATAGATCCGCTGTAGATGAGATTGTTTCTTTCTGCGATAGTGCTGTATAAATAACGTCTAAACCGAATGAAATACCGACTGTTGGATAGTTCATATTATCACCACGGAATGCTCCGATAATGTTATCGTAACGGCCGCCGCTACCGATGCTAGATGTAATCGATCTATCTTTTAAAAAGATTTCATATACAGTACCTGTATACATTGTGAGTCCTCGCGCTAAAAACGGGTTGAATATCGTATTTTCATTTATTCCAAGGGCGATTAAATATTGCTGTAATTGTTGTAGTTCGTTTACTCCATCGGCAACGAGTGGATTATTGAAAGCTTCTTTAAAGTCAGCGATAGTAAGCTTTAGACAAGATAATACGGTATTACATATCGTATCAGCCATTTCTTCAGAAATTCCGCGCTCTAATACATCTTTTCGTACACCATCAATCCCAATCTTTTCGATTTTATCTAATGATAAAATGACGTCACTTGTTAACTCAGTAGGGATGTTAATAGACTCGAGAATACCGTTTAATAATTTTCGGTTATTATATTGGATCGTTACTTCTAAGTTTAACGTTTGGAACAGCTCAAACGCCATACTCATAAGCTCAGCTTCTGCCATGACAGACTCAACACCAACTATATCAACGTCGCATTGTATAAATTCACGAAATCTTCCTTGTTTAATAGGGCCATCTCGAAATACTTTCCCAATTTCATACCGTTTAAAAGGGAGGCGAATATTTGGATTCATCGCCACGACTTTTGCGAATGGAATTGTCAAATCGTATCGTAGGGCAAGTTCGCGTTTTCCTTGATCCTGAAGTGTATATATTTCTTTTAATATTTCATCACCACCGCCGTACTTGTATGACATAAGCTCATACATATTTAACGTTGGTGTCTCTAACGGTTTACAGCCATAACGTTCAAACGTATCCTCACATGCTCTTTTAATTTTATTTCGCAGCACTTGCTCCTCTGGTAAATAGTCTTTCGTTCCCTTTACATTTCTCATTTCCATCATAATCACTCCTTTTTCAAATTAAAAAAAGCTATGCAGGTATAAAAATACCCACATAGCTTTATGGACGCTTCGTGGGTCAACAGGAAAAGCCCTGTACCCACGAAGAAAAATTTTTCTTCGGATACACGGCGTTACGTATGATGATGAAGTTGGAAAGAAGTATTAAAATTTAGCATTGCAAATCTCTCCTTAACGTAAGTTTTTCCAAATTATATCAGATGATTTTTGAATTATCAATATTTTTAGTTTTGAAATATACGTGAAGTTATGTAGGAGAAATGGAAAAGGGTGTATAATAAAACTTAATAATATGAAATAACCTTTTAAGGAGATCACTATGAAAAAAGATAAAACAAATGCGATGCGAATATTAGATAAAGAAAAAATTGAATATTCGATGATGTCATATGATCCAGATGATGGGAAAATTGATGGCGTATCAGTAGCCGAGAAAATTGGACGAGAAGTGAGAGAAGTATATAAAACGCTAATCGCTCAAGGAAATAGTAAAAATTATCATGTGTTTATTATTCCGGTAGATGAGGAACTGAATTTAAAAGCTGCCGCAAAAGCAGTAAGTGAAAAGAAAATTGAAATGATTCCTGTTAAAGATATTACGAAAGTGTCAGGATATATTCGTGGTGGTTGTTCACCAGTCGGAATGAAGAAGTTATTTTCTACATGTATTGATGAAAGTGCCCAATCACTTGAAACGATGATAGTAAGTGGCGGGAAAATTGGTATACAAATTGAGCTTAAAGTAGATGACTTGGCGAAAGTGACGAGAGCGCAGTTTGGTGAGGTAACGAAGTAAATAGTGAGACTTGAAGGGATTTAGAATCCTTTTACAAATGGGAATGAAAAAAGGGATGTGTGAGACACATTCTTTTTTTATTTGTAGAGAAAAGAATTCATATTAGCATCGGATTTTTAATTTCTATATTAAATTTTATATATTTGAGCACAGTTTTCTTTAAATGCTTTTGAACAAATTATCAAATATGCATTATTGCATAAATAAATTTAAATTTATAAGTTAATATTAAACTACTTTTTAGTTGTAAAGAATATGTTAATAATCTTTATAAGAAAAGGATATTCCTTGTAAAAAGTGAAATTGTTTGGAATGTGAATAAACAAAAAGTTTAGAAGTGATACAGACTGGATAGAGTCTTGTATTAAATAAACAGAAAAGGGGAATGGGTTTCTAAAAGGTTTCGGGGGTTAGAAAGCACTTTTTAGTTAATAGCTTTAAATTATATTTTAAAGGGGAATGGGTATATGAAGTTTCGAAATACAAAGATTGCTATGGTTACACTATCTTCATTTTTTATTTTAGGTTCTGCATCTCTATCATTCACAGATACTATACACGGTGAAGTGGTTCCTGCATCAGCACAGGAGATTATTGTAAAAAATTATGACGATACATATTATAATAACGCAATAGGAAAAACGGGGTTAGAATTAAAGAAGGAATTGCATAATATTATTGATAATCATACAAAGTTATCATACAGTGCGGTTTGGGACGCGTTAAGAGATACTGATGAAGATCCAAATAATAAAAATAATGTGATACTCTTATATACTGGTCGTTCGCAAGGGAAACTTACGAATGGATCAGGAGTAAATAACTGGAACCGAGAGCATGTTTGGGCAAAATCTCACGGTGACTTTGGAACGACTGCAGGACCTGGAACAGATCTACATCATTTAAGAGCGACGGATGTATCTGTAAATAGTTCACGTGGAAATCTAGATTTTGATAACGGTGGTGTAAATCATTCTGAAGCGACAGAATGTAAATATGATAGTGATTCTTGGGAACCTCGTGATAGTGTAAAAGGAGATATTGCTAGAATGCTGTTTTATATGGCTGTTCGTTACGAGGGAGACAACGGCGAAATAGATTTAGAACTAAATGAAAAAGTGAATAACAATAAAGATCCATACATGGGGAAACTATCTGTCTTATTAAAATGGAATGAACAAGACCCGGTCGATGATTTAGAGCGAAAGCGTAATGAAGTGATTTTTACAAAATATCAACATAACCGCAACCCCTTTATTGATCATCCAGAATGGGTAAATAAAATCTGGAACTAAGATTTTTAAAGGTATTATATTTTGATAAAAGGGATTGATCATTATGATCAATCCCTTCTTATATTTTTACTAGAATAAATGATTTTTATAGGACTAGTGAGGGAAATAGAATAGATATTTATATGGAACGATAGTACTTATTTATCTAGTTAAGTATTTAGTAAGGTCCCCACTCAATATTCACCCCAACAATAAGAAAAACAAGTCCAATGATAAACCAAATGAGTGCAAGTGGAGCCATGAAACGAATCCATTTTCCATAAGAAATCCCGCTTGCTGCGAGAACGCCCATTAAAACACCGGAAGTTGGATTTAAGCAGTTTACTACACCTTCTCCGAGCATAACAGCCTGTACTGTAACTTGGCGTGTAATGTGCATGAAATCAGCTAATGGAGCTAATATCGGAATAAAAATAACCGATTCTCCTGTCCCGGATGAAATAAGGAAATGTAATGCAGCACTACTTACGTACATACCGATAACGCCAAATACAGGGCTTTGTCCTTCAAGAGACTGTGCGAGCTGGTTAACGATAGTATCAAGTAATTTGCCTTGTTCTAAAATGACTGAAATACAGCGAGCCATTCCGACAATTAAAGCACCATAGATAAGGTTTTGGCAGCCAGTTAGAAAAGTAGAAGCGATATCGTTTGCTTTCATGCCACCTATTATTCCGGCTGTAATTGCTATGAAAATAAAAGTAGCGGTCATTTCTGCGTCCGTCCAATGCAGACGAAAAGCGCCTATTAAAAATGCAATTAATGATAAAGCTGAAACGAGTAAAATTAATTTATGACGTATCGTCCAAGGAACTTCCTTTTTCTCTGCTTCTTTTTCGCTTGAAAGAGCGTTACTTGGAAACCAGTTGTCGCCAAGGATGCTTCCTTTATTCGATTTTTTCAAGCGCTTTACATACCAATTTATATATAGAATGGTAGCAAGTAAAAAAGATATATAAATTGCTGTGCGTAAACCAATTCCCGAAAACATCGGAAGTTCTGCGATCTTTTGTGAAATGCCTAAAGGTGAGGGGGATAAAATAGTAGCATTAAAACCAGCATAAGTGCCTAAATAAATAATTGCTACGCCAACGATAGCGTCCCATTTTAATGTGCGGGCAACGATGATGCCGATAGGGATAAAGCCGATAACTGAGTTAACGATAATGCCAGTCGTTCCGAGAATGGAAAAGAGTGCGGCGACAATACATATGAAAAGTAATTGCTGATTACGAAATTTGTTAATAACATGATAGATTAAACCGTCAAGGGCACCTGTCTTTTCAAGAATTGCAATGGCTCCACCTGTAAATAAAATTAGAAAGATAATAGGAGCAGCAAGTGTCATTCCTTTTTCAATAGCGGTAAAAAAAGAAACAAATCCTACAGGTGATTGCGGAACAGAATGGTAGCTACCTGGTATTGTCGTTGTAACGGTCCCGTTTGTAACCCTTTTAAATTCTCCAGCAGGAACGAAATAAGTAGCAATGGCGCAAAGTAAGGCAATAAAAAATAGCAGTACGTACGCATCAGGCATTTTAAACTTTGGTTTACTAGGTTGTTTTTTTGCCTCAGTTTGTATTTGCATAAAATCCCTCCTTCTTCACTTGGTTAATTTTTAATATTCTGAATTTAATCTGTGAAATAGATTATAATAAAGGTAGCTTCTTAAGGCAATAGTTTTTGTATCCTTTTCCCGCACGTACAAATTATTGCAATATTAGACAGGGAAACGATAATAAGCCAAGAATATGTTATGTAGAAAGAAAAAGGAAAAGAGGGAACAAGATGTGGAAAACTACTGATCTATGTGATGAATTTGAAAAGGAATTACAAATATGTCGCCAGTCTTTTCGGTCTTTTGGGAAGAAAGAACAATTCCACGGGAAAATTGCAACTGTAAAAGTGAAAGATGATAATGTACTAGTGAAGGAAGGATTGCAAACATTACCAGAAGGAACAGTATTAGTTGTTGATGGAGGAGCGTCTACGAATTGTGCGTTACTTGGTGATAATTTGGCAGCTATTGCGGAAGAAAGAAAGCTAGCAGGAATTATTGTGAATGGGTATGTTCGTGATTCTAGTGAACTAAAGAATATTAATATTGGTATTTTAGCGTTAGGAACGATGCCAAATAGAAGTGTGAAAGAAGGAAAAGGAGAACGAAATATTTCATTGCACTTTGGACAAGTGGATTGGAATCCAAATGAATATGTCTATGCGGATGAAGATGGCGTCATTATTAGTGAAAAGAGTTTACATCGTTAAGAGTTAATAAGTTATTATTCTTAGAAAATAAATCCGATAAAGCATGGACAAAATTCTTTGTCAATAGTAAAATAATACAGAAATTTAAAATTTACAGAATGTATAGGTTTATCGTTTTACGATAACTTAAATGGAAGTAAGTTGTGCCTAGAAAAGTGAATGTTATCACAATGATACGTTCATGAACAAAATTATTTTTCCTATACAAATATAGCCGCGAATGATGCGGGTAGGAGGTGTTGTACATTTTTGTTCGACACTTACAAAAAGAGAGTGTCAATCGCACGCCCTTGAAGGGCCTTTTTTTGTGTAAATGGTAGTAAGGGAGGAAATTTTGGGATGGCAATGTTGAAAAAGTGGCTGCTTACGTCGTTAATGGCAGTGACACTTGTATTTGTTTCTTTTGCGAATACAGTACATATTACGTTTGCTGAAGGAAATACAGCAAAACTTGCAATTATTGGGGAATCACAAAAGGGCATTATGTTATGTCCGAAAGAAGAGCAAATTAAAGATGGGGAAACAGCTTTAAGTTTGCTGCAAAAGGTCATGGGGGACAAAGTAGAATCTGAAACGATGTCGTTTGGAACATATGTAAAAGGAATCGATGGTTTAATGGCCGGGGCTACAAGTGGTTGGACATACGATGTAAATGATACATCTGCACAAGTTGGGGCAGATAGTTATAAATTAGAGTCTGGTGATGTGGTTGTATTCCGTTTTGTTTCAGACTGGAGCAATATGAGCCAGGAAACATTGAAAGAAACGTTAGATAAGTTCGGAACGTGTAAAACAGAAGAAACTAACGGTGGCAAAACAGAAGAACCAAAATCAGAAGGTCAAGATGATAAAACGCCAGATGGGAAAAACCAGGGTGACCAAGACGGTAAAACGCCAGATGGGAAAAACCAGGGTGACCAAGACGGTAAAACGCCAGATGGGAAAAACCAAGGTGACCAAGACGGTAAAACGCCAGATGGGAAAAACCAAGGTGACCAAGATAGTAAAAAACCAGAACAACCAAAGCAAGAGAATGTTCAAATTCCAGCGAAGCAATTAGAGGAAGCAATCTCAAAAACATCTGAAAAAATGTTACAAGATGGAATTGAAAGTGACTGGGTAGCTGTAGCGCTTTCTCGTTCTGGAAAGAATGTGCCAATTGAGGCAAAATTAAATTATGTTAAGTCAGTAACTGAAAAAGTAGAAAAGCGCATTAATCGTTTTTCAGCGACAGATTTAGCTAGAACAATTATTATGATGAATGCAATGAGTGCAGACCCTAAAAATGTAGGTGGACATAATTTAGTTCAAAAATTGTATGAGTCAGATAAAGTGAATTCTGTTACAGGTTATGCATTTGCTTTACTTGCATTTGATACGAAGAAGTATGAGATTCCAGTTGAATCAAAATGGAACAGAGTTGCTCTAGTGGAAGCACTGTTAAATAATCAGCATACAGACGGTGGATGGACTTATAATAGTTCAGGTAGTAAAGATAGTGCTAGTAGTGTTGATGTAACAGGTATGGTTTTATCAGCATTAGCTCCTTATCAAGAGCGATCAGATGTGAAACCAGCTATACAAAAAGCTATTGCGTATTTATATAACGAACAGCTGCAAAATGGCGGTTTTTCAGCTGATGGACAAGAAAATTCAAATAGTACTGCGCAAGCAATTATTGGATTATCTCTTGTTAAAGATGTAGATCAAAATCGTCTTCATAAGGCAATGCAAAACCTATTATCATATCAACTTTCAAATGGTGAATTTAAATGGTTACCAAGTGATCAAAATGGTAACGGAATGGCTACAGAACAGGCTCTTTTAGCATTACTTCAATTTAAGGAAATGGGAAAATCTATTTATGATTGGTCTAATGTAGACGCTGGTGATGTAATTAAGCCAAAACCGATTGAAGAGCCAGAAAAGGTCGTTGAACCAGAAAATAATGTAGTAGAAAAAGAAGTTACTGAAGAACCGAAAGAACAAAAACAAGTACAACAAGAAACAAAAGATGAAAATCTAAAAGTAGTTGTAGATAACGAACCGGTTAAGAATAAAAAAATCGGAAACGGTAACAGTCTACCAAAAACAGGAGCATCTTCTCATAGTCCAGCAACAGAAGTAGGTATGGGTGTATTATGTATTGCTTCTGCATATGTATTATGGAGACGTAAAGCAGCTTAACAAAAAATTAGGAGCAATTATTTGCTCCTAATTTTCGTATGAAAGGTGAGAGATAGGATGAGTAAGGTGAAATGGTTCATTTCTTTACTGCTTTCGCTCGGGCTACTTGCCGGATGTGAAGAGGCAGCTGTAAAGCCTGAGAAGAAGGTAGAACCGAAGCAAGAAGAGGTAGCGAAACAAGAAGTACAAAAAGATGAAGCGAAGCCGGAAGAAAAAACAGAAGAAAAGCAAGCTGAATCAGAGCAAAAGCAGCAAGAAGAGCAGAAAGAGAAACAAGAACAAAAAGTAGAAGAGAAGGCGAAAGAGGAAAAGCCGCAGGCACAACCAGAGGTAAAGAAAGAAGAGAAACAACAGGAACAACCGAAAGAACAGCCGGCTGTAAATAAGCAACCAGAGCAGCAACAAGCACAAGAAGAGAAACAACAACCGAAAGCACCAGAAGTAAAAGAAGAAGCAAAGGTTGTGAATCAGCCGAAAGAAACACCGAAGCAGGAGCAAAAAGTTGATCCGAATAAAGCGGAGAAAACGATACCGGCTCCGGCAGTACCAAAACCTGAACCACCAAAAACAGATCCAGTACCAGTACCGAAACCACAAGCAAAACAAGTAACAATCTCGGTAAAAGGAAATAACGGATATATAATGGGTGCGAAAAAGATGGATGTACAAGATGGCGATACTGTGTATAAAGTATTACAACGTACAGGATTAGATGTTGATGCAAGCGGATCTAGAGATAGTATTTATGTAAAAGGTATTAATGATTTATATGAAAAAGATATTGCGGATACTAGTGGATGGAAATATCGTGTGAACGGTGCTTTTCCAAACCATAGTGCTGGTGTAGCTACGGTAAAACCAGGAGATACAATTGAGTGGGTATACGTATTACAATAAGAAAGGCATTCGGTAAAGGGCTATGAAAATAAGTTTTTCTTCTTTACATCCTTTTGTGAATTTTTTCTATTATATCGGGGTGATGATACTATGTACGATGTGTCTTCATCCTCTTTTTTTAATTGGAGCAATAGTATTAATTATTATGTTAAATGTGATGCAAGGAAATAGCGAAAAGATAAGAAAGATGTTACCGAGCACAATTGTTTTCTTTTTTATGGTGATTTTATTTAATTCTTTATTAACGCATAGAGGTCGAACTACGTTATTTTGGTTAGGTGATAGCCGTATTAAGCTTGAGGCGATTATGTTTGGAATAGTAATGGGGTTATTACTAGTTGCAGTTATGTTTACGTTTGCGTCATACAATGATATTATTTCCAGTCATAAATTTTTATATTTGTTTTCAAGAATTTCACCGAAAGTTGCATTGTTAACGATGATTACAGTGAGATTTGTTCCTTTGTTTATTAGAAGATTACAGAAAATAACACTCGTCCAAAAAACGAAAGGTGTGCAGGTAGATTCAGGTTCGATAATAGAACGCGTCAAAAATGGTATGCAATTGCTGCAAGTATTATTAATTTGTTCATTAGAAGATGCACTGCAGACGGCAGATTCTATGCAAGCTCGTGGATTTGGTGTAACGAAGCGTACGACGTATATTCGCTATAGAATGGAAAGGCGTGATTGGTATACGCTCAGTTATTTAATCATTTTATTTATAGCTGCTATTGTATGTAGTAATTATGGCGGAGGGAAATTGATTATTTATCCGAAAGTCGAATCTATTTTATTCCAGCAATACGATGGAATGATGTTTGTATTATTTACACTGTTTATTAGTTTACCAATTATGATGGAAGGAAGGGAATGGATATGGTGGCGCATGCAGAAATAAACAATTTATCATTTGTATATGCTGATGAAAATAAAAAAGCGTTACAGCATATTTCTCTTTCTGTTCAAAAAGGTGAGTTTATTGCACTTGCTGGAGGATCGGGATCTGGGAAGACGACGTTATTAAAACATTTTAAAAAGGAGTTACTTCCAATTGGTACGCGTTCTGGAGAGATATTTTATGAGGGTGTTTTAATAGAGGAAGTAGCTGATTTGTTATCTGCCCAAGAAATTGGGATGGTATTTCAAAACCCAGAAAACCAGATTGTTATGGATACAGTGATTCAAGAATTAGCATTTTCTTTAGAAAATATCGGATTACCATCACATATTATTCAAAAAAGAATAGCAGAGCTTATTAGCTTTTTAGGATTTCAAGATTTATTGCATCAATCTGTTCACACGTTATCTGGTGGGCAGAAGCAGCTTGTCAATTTAGCTGCGGTATTAGTTATGCAGCCGAAATTGCTATTATTAGATGAACCGACAGCGCAGTTAGATCCAATCGCTGCAAAAGAGTTTTTAGGATTATTAAAACGGATTAATGAAGAACTTGGAATTACGATTATTTTAAGTGAACATCGTTTAGATGAAGTTATCCCGCTTGCAACACGCGTTGTTTGTATGGATAATGGCCGTATTATGTATGATGGTAGTCCTAAAATTGTTATTACGGATATGTGGGGAGTAGAAACATTCCGTCCATTTATTCCGCAAATTCCAAGGCTATTTTTAGAGTGGAATGTGAGAGATATCCCGTTTACAGTGCGAGAGGCGCAAATGAAAATGAATGATTTTGCAGCGATATCATATGTAAATGACCCAATAGCACAAAGTGAAAAGCAAGAGGTAATTTTAAGCGCAGAGCATATTTCGTTCCAATATGAAAAAAATAGTCCGCTTATTTTACGTGATTTATCAGTTTCGATTGAAAAAGGAAAATGGGTAGCGCTCGTTGGGAAGAACGGTACAGGTAAGACTACACTGTTAACGATTTTAGCAGGATTACAAAAAGCGAGAAGAGGAAAAGTAAAGTGGAACGGAAAAGTGGTACATAAAATCGATTCGAAAGAACGGTTTAAAAGTATTGGGTATGTATCGCAGCATCCGTATTACCATTTTACATTTGATACAGTATGGGACGAGGTTTATGAACGTGCGCGTGAATTATATGGAGAACAAGGAAAAGAAATAGCAGAAGATACGCTAAAACAGTTTTGGTTGTACTCGCTTAAAGAACGCCATCCGCATGATTGTAGCGGAGGAGAGCAACAATTACTTGCGTTATGTACGACGTTATTATCAAAGCCAACGATATTATTACTTGATGAACCGACAAAGGGATTGGATCCATGGAAGAAAGAAAGAGTAGGAGAACTATTTAGGAAGCTGCAAAAAGAAGGTACAACAATTGTAATGGCAACGCATGATATTGAGTTTGCAGCGAAATACGTGGATCAATGTATGATGTTATTTGATGGAACAGTCATTATGAATGATGCACCGAAAGAATTTTTTAGCGGCAACTTCTTTTATACAACATCTATTAATCGATTCATTCGAAAAGAATTGCCATATGCATTAACGTGGGAGGATGTGTACGAAGCTTGTCCAAACGATATGTTGCATTCATAATATGTATCTTTGCAGTAATAATCGGCACATTACTCTTTACGACACTTGTCATGGACGGTTATTACATGTTAAGTAGTTTGTTTCTATTAGCGGTTATTATGTTACCTTTCTATATCCGTTTTGAAAGAAAGGCGTTTGTTTCACGTGAAATTGTTCTCGTTGCTGTATTAGCGGCAATTGCAGCAGTAAGCCGGGTGCCATTTTCTATTTTACCAAGTGTACAACCAACTTCTTTTGTCATTATCGTTTCTGCAATTGTATTTGGAAGTGAAACTGGTTTTATGATTGGTGCTACAGCAGCAATCGTATCTAATATTTTTTTAGGACAAGGTCCATGGACACCGTGGCAAATGTTTTCGTGGGGCATGATTGGTTTTATAGCAGGTTTACTTCGTAATACATTTTTTATGAAAAAGCTATGGGGGAGACTTCTTTACGGAGTAATTGTTGGCTTTTTATTTGGCTGGATTATGAATTTCTGGGGCCTTCTCGGTTTTATACGAGAAGCAACATGGGAAACTGTCATTTCGTATTATATCGCAAGTTTTTACTTTGATTTGAGCCATGCGATTTCGAATGTTATTTTCTTATTACTATTTAGTACTTCATGGATTACGATTCTTACAAGATTTAAAAAGAAATACGGTATATTAGATGAGCATAACGTGACATAGAAAAGCATACTCATATAAGGTAGGGTCGCGACTTACATATTCGTTTGCCTCTTTCATGCTTCTTACATAATGTAAGGAGCATTTTTTTGTCAAAAAATCGATTCAATATGCATCCGCTATTATATAAAATTATTTGTATAATTGTAGGTGAGAACTTTTTTCAAAAGGGAGGTGTATAGTTAATGAAGTTAGTTATTCCGAAGCAACATGGTGCATGGGCCATGCTTGTTATTCCTTTTTTATTAAGTGTCATACTTGGGAAACCTACTATTTATCATATTCCATTGTTTTTAGCGTGGTTCTTTATCTATTTAGCTACGTACCCATTTCTTACGTACATAAAGCAAAGACGAAAAAAAGAGTTTTTACAAGTTGCCATTGTTTATTTCAGCATTGCGTTCCTATTTGGGATGATTTCTTTATTATATGAGTGGCGAATTCTTTTATTCGTAATAGTAATGATTCCATTATTTATAGTGAATATGTATTACGCTCGTCAAAAAAATGAAAGAGCACTATTAAATGATATTTGTGCGATTATTGTGTTTTGTATCGGTGGGTTAATTAGTTATTCCTTTTCAATGAAGCAAATCGATCATACAGCATTATTCATTGCGCTTATTTCATTTTTATACTTTTTAGGTAGTACGTTCTATGTGAAAACGATGATTCGTGAAAAAAATAACCCGAAGTATCGTCTTATATCTTGGGGATATCATATCGTATTAACGATAATCATATTTGTGATTAATCCGTGGTGTTCTCTTATTTTTATACCAAGTGTCATTCGAGCAATTGTGTTGTATGGCAAAAAAATTTCTATTATAAAAGTAGGAATTTTAGAAATTGCTAATTCTGTATATTTTTTAATCATAACGGCAATAATTATGAAGTATGCCATTTGAAAAAACTTCCCATCAATTGATGGGAAGTTTTTAATCTTTTTCTAAAATGTGAACGGTGTACTCGCAACGTTGAATAGCTTGTTCAACAGCATAAAGTGATTGTTCAATACGAGCGCGATTAAAATCTTTTTCAACTGTTTCGAGCGCTTCTTCTAAACAATTTTTAGCTTCTTGTAATGATTGAAAAGAATCTTGTACATATCCGCGAGCATTTTGATGCATTTCATAATCCTCCTTGCATGTTCGTATATGGGTAGTATGAACAGTAAGGAAGAAAATATAATTTGTTATATTTATTATATTTGTTTGACAATTAAAGTGGAATTACGTATAGTAAGAATTAAGTGAATATTTTCTTATCCAGAGAGGTGGAGGGACTGGCCCGATGAAACCCAGCAACCGCGATGCAGGTGCTAATTCCAGCAGAACATATTTGTTCTGGGAGATAAGACGAAGATATATACGTAACTTCTTCTTATCGGAGAGGTTTTTTTATTGCAAAAAAACCGATTACGAAAATTTATATTAAGAAGAAAGGGGTTGCGCATTACTGTGACACTCGAAAAATACGTAAAACTGCGTAGTACAGTTTATGAATATATGATAGAGCAAGATAAGCCGATATCATTGTTAGATATTCAAGAACATATCGTTTCGCATCATGAAGGAAAATTCACGAAAAAGATGTTGCATCAATTTTATTTATCAAGATTATTAGACGAACTAAAACTGGATGGGAAAATTACATTAGCTGATGAATATCTCTATGCTGAAAAAGGGGTATTGTATAAGGCGAGAAAAGGGAGCTAAGCTCTCTTTTTTTCTTAAAATAACGGAGTATGTAGAGTAAAAGACTGCTAAAGCAGCCTGATACAGGGAATGGTGTTGAGTGTGTAGTGTCAAAAATTGAATGTGCCTGAAAGAGGCAATTCATATCGGCTGCAAATGAAAAGAGACACCTTCGCCGAATAGGTGTCAGTCGTTTTGTCACGTAGACTTGCTACTTAACAGTAATTAGAATAACATGCAGGATTTTTGAAGTCAAAAGGGAATTAAAGGAAGAGGTGTTGTTATGTATGCTTATTTAATAAAAGAACTATATAGGCATATCCCGAAATATATTATTGATAGAGGATATGAATATTATGAAGATGGACATGTAGAAGATGTTGAAATACATGATAATAAAGTATTTGCATTTGTAACTGGAAATGCAGGGAATTATGAAGTGGTCATCGATCTCGAAGATTTTTCAGAAAGTAATTGTGAGTGTCCCTATGAAAATTATTGTAAGCATATGGCGGCGGTCGTTTATGATATGCAAGATGCCGGTGAGAGTAAGGTGAAAGAGAAACTGAAAGATTTAGAAAAGGAAGAGTTACTCACAGTATTAAATCGTTTATTACAAAGTTCGAAAAACGTGCAAATTGTAGAGAAGATGTTAAAGAAGGGGAAACTTTAACTTATAAAGGGAGTTGTTTTGTAGTGAATGTACTCATTGTATACGCTCATCCTAGTCCTTCAAGTTTTAATGCGGCGATTTTCAATCATGTGCAAAAAGGACTACAGGAAACAAATCATTCAGTTACCGTACTTGATTTATACAAAGAACAATTTGATCCAGTCCTCGTATTCAATGAAGAGAAGAAAAGACGTGATTTAGTAAATGAAGAGGAAACAGCTCGGTACAGAACGTTAGTAGAAGAAGCAGATACACTTCTATTCATCTATCCAATATGGTGGTGGGGGATGCCAGCAATTTTAAAAGGATTTATTGATCGTATTTTCGTAGCTGGATTTGCTTATAAATATGAAGGGGCTCTGCCGAAAGGCTTATTGAAAGGTAAGAAGGCGTGGGTGATTAATACGCTAGATTCACCGTTATGGTACGTCGCACTATTATATCGATCAGCAGATTGGATTATGATGAAGAGAGGTGTTTTACGTTTTTGTGGCATTCGCGATATAAAACGTTCAGTGTTTCAATCTGTGAAAACGAGTAAAGTATCAAAGCGTGAAAAATGGTTATTACAAATAGAAGAAAAGGCTCGTACATTATGAATGAAGTCGACCGTATTATAAACTGTGTTCAGTATGATGGCGAACTTTTTCGGAAGTATGTTACGTGTTTACTTCAATTGAAAAAATGCAGCGAAACATTTCAGCAAATTCAAATAGAGTTAAGAAATGAGTATTTAATAAGAGGAATTTGTGAAAGAGAAGTAGATGAGGTAGTACGGGGAAGTAAAGAATATGAAACATATTTTCTTCCTAAAGCGTTACAGTGGAATTTTTTGAGGGAACATCCACACCTGATCGGAAAAATTTGCGAAGATTTTTTTTTATTTGAGTCATTACATCTTACGGAGTCAGAGTGGGAGAAGATTATAAATTGCGTGGGAAATAAGTGATTTATTATGTAAAAAAGCTAGTATAAAACTAGCTTTTCGTTTAAATAAATAAGAAACATAGACTAATGATAAAACCCGCATATAGTAAGTTCACAACACAAAATCCCATAATGTCACGAGCACCTAAACCAGCTATCGCTAATGCTGGTAATGCCCAGAAAGGTTGAAAGTAACGGTATTTGAATATTGATCTAGTTGATTGATATGCAGCAAGTGCAAAAGGATTTTATTTTCTTTTGTGGAATGTTATTTATATTTACCTTATTAAAATTTAGAAAGGAGAATATTTATGAAACATTCCTTAATGGAGACAAATTCAGAACCAGGAAAGAAAGAATCGTTGCTTACACGATGTGCAAATATATTTTCGAGATGGTCTCAGAAATATTTCCCGGATGCCTTTGTTATTGCAGTGCTGCTCACTTTATTTACTTTCATTATAGCTTTGTTGATGAATCCCTCAAATCCGTACAAAATCGTAAAATCTTGGGGGGATGGGTTTTGGACTTATTTAACGTTTACAATGCAAATGGTATTGCTAATGGTTACAGGGATGACGCTAGCTTCTGTCCCGTTTATTAATAGAGGCTTGCAGTCTGTTGCAAAGTTAGCCGATACACCTCAAAAGGCCTATACGATGACATTTTTAATCAGTGCAATTGCATACTATATCAATTGGGGACTAGCCGTAGTTGTGGGAGCTATCATTGCAAAGGAAGTAGCAAAAAAGAATCCGAATGCACATTTTCCATTACTTGTAGCAGCTGCTTATGCTCCGACAGCCTTATATAGCGCAGGTCTCTCCAGTTCTATTGGCCTGACAATTGCCACAAAGGATCATTTTCTTGTAGATATGATTGGAATTATTCCTACCTCACAAACAATCTTTAGTTACTCTACTTTAATTATTTTTTTCACTCTATTCATCACGATGCCAATTATTATTGTACTTATGGCTCCCAAAAGTGGGATTATCAGCTATAAAGCAATCGAAACTGATACAAATTCTTTTGTAAAACCTCCTCAAAAGAGTTTAACTCCTGCGGAAAAACTGGAATGGACACCAGTTTTAGGAATAGTATTAGGCGCAATCGGCACGTTGTATTGTGTTTATGAATTCATGAACGGTCATAGTTTAGATTTAAATATCATTAATTTGTTTTTCTTGTCACTTGGTTTGCTCCTACATGGTTCTCTTGGTAACTTTGCACAAGGATTCAAAGAATCTGCGCAATCCATTTCTCCAATTATCTTACAGTTTCCATTTTATGCAGGGATTATTGCTGTTTTAGGTAGTTCAGGTTTGGGAAGCTCAATCATTGAATGGATGGCATCCATTGCGTCAAAGGATACATTTGATATATTTACATATTGGTCAGCGGGGTTGGTAAACTTATTGGCGCCATCTGGCGGGGGGCAATGGGCTTTACAAGGACCACTGCAGGTCCCGGCAGGATTGAAGTTAGGTGTAGATCCGGCTACTATCGCTATGGCGGTAGGTTGGGGGGACGCATGGACAAATTTGATTCAGCCGTTCTGGGCATTACCTCTTTTAGGTGTGCTGGGATTGAAAATTAAAGACATTATGGGTTATTGTTTCATTCTTTGCATTTGGGTCGGCATAGTTACAAGTTTATTGATGTTATTTGTATATTAGCTTTAATAGGAATGCCATTACTATCAAGTAATACCATTAAAATGAAAAACCTATTCTTTCTGTAAATATATAGGAAAGGATAGCGTTTTTTTTATGTCTATTCTTGTATCTGATGAATTACAATTATTTGCTCAAGAATTTTAAAGATTGTTATCTCTAAATACCTTACGAGAGATTACTAGGGATGTTGGTTTTGTGCAACAAACAGATAGGTACCAAGTAAGTATTTAGTTACTTTATATGCTTGGATGAGTCAAAATACCACTAAAACTTCTTTCACATGTATGGAATGTACGTTTTTTTTATCCACAAGCTGTTCTTTATCAAGCTCAGCATGATGATCACCATTAACAATATGGTTGAAAGTATACAATATGGTATGGCAGAACCGAGAGTGTTGGAAGTACTACGAGAACTGTTGGACATTATTAATAAGCGACAATAAAAATTTTTTCCTGAATGCAAGAGGAGTTTTTTATTGGGAATAGTAAGGATGAGGGGAGGTGCATTACATATGGGAAAAGGTAGAAGTAATAATGCAGGTAAAAAGCAACCGAATTTCGATGATTCATCTAATTTCGCTAAACAAAGCCAACCGACAGAAAAGAAGAAGAAGTAAAAAAAAAAGATCTCTCTTTATCAAGAGAGATCCTTTTTTACTATATTGACGTTTTAGCACAACAGATCGAGTGTTCAATTAAATAGTCATAACTGTGCAAGGTTTAAACTCCTGCTTCCACTACTGTGGAAGCTTTTCTAAATGATGTGCAATATCAATATACATATTTGAGTAAGTCGAATGTATTTCATTACTTGGCGTTGCGTTAGAAGAGAAATGAACGATTACCATATTTGCTTTCGGATCGATGTAAAGTGTTTGTCCGTAACTACCTAACACTTCAAAAGCACCTTGTTCATTGTGCGGAATCCACCATTGATTATGATAAGAAATGGAAGCTCCAGGGCCAATTGCAAGTTCACCTTCTTGGACATTTTTTACACTTTCTGTAATAGAAGAAGGGAGAATGTGTTTTCCGTTATATTCCCCATTGTTTAATAGTAATTGCCCGAATCTCGCCATATCTCTAGCAGTTGCATTTAATCCAGCACTAGCTTGTTCTACTTTTGTTTCATCTGTAACGTAATACGCGTTTTCTTCCATACCAATTTGAGACCAAATTCGTTCGCTTACATTTTCAGCTAGTGATTTACCAGTAATAGTTCTAATAATCCAAGCGAGCGTTTCTGTTGATCCGTTATTGTAAGAAAAGGAAGAACCAGGCGGTGCAGTTTCTTCGGCTTCCCGTAACATATCATAAATTTTCATCGGACCGTCGTAATTTTTGCCGCGGGGTAAAATATTGCTAGCTAAATATAATTGTGCATCTTGATTTTCTAGCCCAGGTTGCTCATATCCATGAGTAGGATATTCAGCTGAAACTTGCATGTCCATTAATTGCTGAAGTGTGGCATTACCGAACGGTGTGTTTTTTAATTCTTTTATGTAAGTGTCAGCTGTTTTCTCTAAATCGATACGATTCTCTTCAGCGAGAGATTGTATAATTGCCCCGGTAAAGACTTTTGCTAATGACGCCATACCATGAGGTTCATTCTGTTTATACCCATTGAAATATCGTTCGTAAACAAGTTGTCCATTATGTACAACGACAAAAGCATCTGTTTTGTTATCATCTAAAAGTTTTTTTAGAGGAGTTGTATTTCCGAATCTACGCTCCACAGCAAAATCGTCTAAGTTTTGCAATGCGGAAGGGAAGTGAGCAATTTGGTCAGGATTGTTTTTTACGTCATTAACTAAAGTGAATTCTTTCATGTGTGTGTACGACCAACGTAAGTAAGGGGCATTTAACCAGTTTTCTTTTGTCACATTATGTTTTGATGGGGTCGTTTTATTTTGTTTGAAGTAAGTAAACCCAAGCCCTGTAATTACAAATATGAATGTTAGTATAAGTAAGAGTAGGGGAGATTTTTTTAGTTTCATATATGGCCCTCCTTTTTATTTCTACTATAAGTATACGCTCGTCTTGAAAGAAATACAAAATAAGGAAAGTAAACGGGGAAGTTTACTTTCCTTATTAACGCTAAGCGGAAATTTTTCCGTCTGTAGGTTGTTTCTTGAATTTTTGTTTTCGTCCGTGTAATCCATAATATAAAAGTAAAGTGAACGCAACGATAATAGCTGCGATAAAATACATATTATGATAACTGGATTTCGCTGCGACAATACCTAAAATGAAAGAACCAAAACCAATACCACTATCAAAGAATGAGAAATACGTAGCTGTCGCAGAACCACGTCTATGGTTTGGAGCGGCAGAAATCGCAATCGTTTGGAAACTCGGAATTAATGTTCCGTAACCTAAACCGATTAGCATACCTGCGCCAAGGAACCAAAATGAAGTTTGTGCTTGGCTTAATATGAACATTCCGATTGTGAAAATAATGATAGCAGGGTAAACGAGTACATTTTCACCGAAGCGATCAAAAATCTTTCCTGTAAATGGACGAGAAATGACAACAACAAGTGCGTATAAAATAAAGAAGTAACTTGCAATTTCACTTAAACCGAGTTCTTTCGCATAAATAGGAATAAAGGATAAAATACCACTATAAGAAAAGGCTAAAACAAATCCTGTAAGTGCAATCGGAATAGAAGATGGTTCGATTAAGTCTTTCCATTTCATTTTTTCACGTTTTTGTTTGCTAACAGGTGCTTCGTGCGGAATATCTACAAGTAGTCCTAATAAAAATGCAAGTAATGAAAATACGGAACAAACGATAAATAATACAGTAAACGAAAAATGAGAAATAATTGTTAAACCTAAAAAAGGACCAATTACCATCGGCAGACTCATAAATACGCCGAAATATGCAAGCGCTTCGCCTCGTCGATGAGCTGGCGCAACATCAGTTACAATCGTACCAGTAGCTGTCGTTGCCATCCCGAACCCAATACCGTGCAAGAAGCGAAGGGCAAGTAATAAGAATAAACTTTGCGCACCGAAATACATAACAGTAGCGGCTAAAAATAATGAAAGTGAAATAAATAATATTTTCTTTCTTCCTAAATCATCGAGCCATTTTCCTGTGAATGGTCTACATAAAACAGAAGAAATAAGAAACACAGTTGCAACTAAACCAATTTCCTCAGGTTTTCCTTTTAGGCCGTCTATGACATAGACAGGCAGAGTAGTCATAAGCATGTAAAATGTTAAGAAGAGAAATAGACTACTAAAACAAGTTCCGAGGAAATCCTTCGTCCAAAGTTTCTCACTTTGCATCGTCATCCCTCCAATTTAATCTAAATTTTTAATAATTTGTTGTAACACTTGAAATGCTTGATGTAAATCATCTTCGTTAATACCTTCTAGCGTTTTTTCTTCGAAAGTATCAACTTCTTCTTGCCATACTGGAATCATCTTTATCGCTGTTTCGGATAAAGAAATGAGCTTCTCGCGGCGATCTTTACCTTCTGTACGAATAATCCATCCCATCGTTTCCATACGTGTTAACGTACGAGTCATCGTTGGTGATTCAACATTTAAATACTGGCATAATTCTGTTTGCGTACAAGAACCAGTTTGATTAATGCGGAAAATAACAGCCCATTGCGCACTAAATAACCCTGTTGGAGATACACGTTCATTAAATTTCTTCGTAAACTTCCGAGAAGTCTGGCTGACGATGTGAAAAAAATGTTGTTTTTCGTCCATGTATTTTGATCCTTTCAAATTAGTTACCTAGCTAACTATATACTTTTTTATAATAATTGTCTAGTAATAGACATGTTGATTTATGTAAAAAATTCTTATAGGTTTTATGTTGCGAACGTATATTCTACGTGCTATTCTTTAATTAAGTAAAGAATTTTCTTTCTATTAAATAGAATGGGGGAACTTGTGATGATTAAGCCTGCAACAATGGAGTTTGTTTCACTATCGAACGGAGAAACGATTGCATATCAGGAAGTTGGAAGGCGAAATACAGATATTCTTGTACTCATTCACGGGAACATGACATCGTCACAACATTGGGATTTAGTTATTGAAAAGTTGCAAGATCAATACCATATTTACGCTCTTGATTTAAGAGGGTTTGGACAATCAACGTATAATCAGTCGATAGATTCATTACAAGACTTTGCAGACGATGTAAAATTATTTATTGACGAGTTAAAGCTAGAGAAATTTTCATTAATGGGCTGGTCAATGGGTGGTGGCGTTGCGATGCAATTTACAGCGAATCACCCAACTTTTGTAGAAAAGTTAATTTTAGTAGAATCAGTAGGAATGAAAGGATACCCAATCTTTAAAAAAGATACGAATGGGCAGCCGATTGTATCAAGTTTAGTAAAGACGAAAGAAGAAATTGCGCAAGATCCAGTACAAATCGCTCCAGTATTAGATGCGATAAAAAATATGAACAAACTATATTACCGTACAGTATGGAATCTATTAATATATACACATAATCAACCTGAACCGGATCGTTATGAAAAGTATTTAGATGATATGTTAACGCAACGTAATTTCGTAGATGTGAATTATGCGCTCATTACATTTAATATTTCAGATGAACATAATGGGGTTGTAGAGGGAAGTAAACAAATTCATCGTATTAAAGAGCCAACACTCGTCATACAAGGTGATAGAGATTATGTCGTACCGCAAGTAGTCGGTGAGGAATTAGCGAAACATTTGCCAAATGCAGAGTTGAAGGTATTAGAAGATTGCGGACACTCGCCGTTTATTGATTGTTTAGATGTATTTATAAAACATGTAGAGGATTGGTTAGAACAGAAATAATCCCCGAAATGAGAAGTGTTGCATATACTATAACATTTGTATGTATAAGGGGAGATTATCAATGCATAAACCATCCTTAATCGCTTATTCGCCATATAATCATCATATCTATACAAAAATAATGATAGATCCGATGTATATGCAAGTTTCACCAGCTGTAGTTCCTTTACAAATGCAGCAGCCACTAACAGCTCATATGCAACATTACTTATATGGACCTTCATTTTATGAAAATCCATATTTTAAACACTTTCATTACAATGTGAAAGCGCAAGTTTGGGAAGGATAAGATAACAAGCTAAAAGGTTCATTCTTTTAGCTTGTTTTTTATTGCGAATATTCGTACACGCATTTGAAGAAACAGTTTATAATGAAAAGTGGAAGCATGAGAAGGAGAGGGACAGAGGATGTCAATGCGTTTTACTTTTTGGATTATGGTTGGGATTGTAGCAATCTCGGGTTTGTCACAAGGAATGCTCTTACCGGCCATTGCAATGATTTTTGAACAAGAAGGGGTTAGTTCAAGTATTAATGGTATTCATGCGACGGCATTGTACATTGGGATATTAGTTATTTCGCCGTTTCTTGAAAAACCGATGCAAAGGTTTGGAATGAAGCCGATTATTGTTATAGGTGGGTTTCTCGTTATTATTTCATTATTCTTTTTTACACAAACATTTTCATTTTGGGTATGGTTTATCCTTAGATTTCTAGTTGGAGTTGGAGATCATATGCTTCATGTCGGAACACAAACATGGATCACGACAACATCAGACCCAAGTAAAATAGGGAGACAAGTATCGATATACGGTGTATTCTTCGGAATTGGTTTTGCCGTTGGTCCGTATTTAGCAAGCACTGTGCAGTACGGTCTTGCAACACCATTTATTATATCTACTATACTTTGTCTAATAGGTTGGCTTTTACTACTTCCAACAAAAAATGCATTCCCAGCGCAAGATGAAAGAGAAGTGAAGAGTGAATCATCATTTTCTCGTTATAAACAAGTTGTTGGATTAGGATGGATTGCACTGCTGGGTCCACTTGCATATGGCGTACTTGAAGCAATGCTAAACAGTAACTTACCAGTATACGCACTTCGTAAAGGGTGGTCTGTTTCAGATGTATCCTTCTTATTACCAGCATTTGCAGTTGGGGGTATTATTACACAAATTCCGCTCGGTATATTGAGTGATAAATACGGAAGGGACCGTATTTTAACGTGGACGTTTAGCATAAGTACGGGCATTTTTCTACTTGCCGCCGTATTTGATCAATATTACTGGATCGTCTTTGCCTGCATGCTTTTAGCGGGTATGGTTATTGGATCGTGCTTCTCTTTAGGGCTTGGATTTATGACTGATTTATTACCGAGACACTTACTACCAGCAGGTAATATATTATCCGGAATCGCTTTTAGTTTAGGAAGTATTATGGGACCTGTATTAGGCGGCGTATTTATAGAAAAAATACAGTATACAAGCTTTTTTATTGCGGTTATGATTATAATGGGAATTCTCGCAATGTTATATATGGTCTACATGAAAAATCAATTCGCATCAAGAAAAATAGAAAGTAGGTTAGGGCATGACAAAACAACCTAATAAAAAGAAATTTGAAGTACTTGAAAATGAAACAATTACAGACTGCTTAGCACGTATGGAACAAGAAGGCTACGCTCCGTCTCGTCGTATGGAAGAGCCAATCTTTCATGAAGTAAAGAAAGACGGCAAAACAGTAGTTGAGCCGTGCGGTAGGAAGATTGTTTTTGAAGGGAAATTGAAGTAATCCAATAACAAATTCTCTTTATAGTATAGAGCCATCCAATAGTTGGGTGGCTTGTTTTTTTATTAATCAATGAAGGAATTGAATAGAATGAATCTCTCGTTCATTTCTTCTAATTGGCTTCTTTATATGGGGCAAAAGATTGCTACTTTTTTCGTATATTGGTAAAATAAGTTCTTGGGTCTTACTTATTGTTATCGGTATAATGTTTGTCGCTTGAATGAAAGAAATTAGTTGCAAAAATTTCGCACTATGTAAAGGGGTACAGCAACGATCCCTTTTTTGGGAGGCACCTTAAACATAAAGCGAGAGAAGAGGCTATATGAACGATTCTCCTATCTTGTTTAAATATTAAACGAGTTACTGCAATTGGAACAGGTATATCAAACTAGTCGACATCCTGATGGATCATCTTTTTCTAGTAATCTATCACTTCTGATGGAATCGATAGATTGCTAGAAAGCGGAAAATAATTATTAGTATATTCCGAAGCAGGTGTAACAGAGTGTCCTTCCATAATTAAGGGTAAAACCAAAATACGTTGTTGTAAAGAATGATTTGTTAGAACTAGTTATAAGGAATAAAACAGAAAAGAGGATCACATGTTAGATACTTTACAGAGAAGTAAAAAGTTTTTTTTAGTATGTCTTATTTTTTTAGTGCTTTTAACCGCTTGTGGTAATACTGATGTTAAGACATCTAAAGCTTCATTACCACCGGCTGAATCCAATATAGATACATCATTAAAAGCACCAAATTGGGTAGATAAAAGTCCTATCCAACAGTCTCCTAATTTTACGGAAGATAAAAAAGTACAATCGGTTGTGAATTTAATAGCAACGGGTGATAATTTATATCATGACGCAGTAATTAAAGATGGCAAACAAAAAGACGGTTCATATGATTATAATTATATTTATGAAAATATCAAAAAAGCTGTTAAATCAAGTGATCTTGCTATCGTGAACCAGGAGACTCCGATTGCCGGAAATAATTTAAAAGTACAAGGATATCCGACTTTCAATACACCTGAAGAAGTAGGCCAATCTTTAGTGGACACTGGATTCAATATAGTGACGCAAGCGACAAATCACGCTATGGATATGGGTATTAAAGGTGTTGCGAATACAAGAGAATACTGGAAGAAATATCTGGATGTTATCCCGGTAGGTATTAATGAGAGTCAAAACGAGCGTAATGAAATAAAAACGATTACAAAAAATGGTATTCGTTTTGCGTTACTCAATTATACATATGGTACGAATGGAATTAAAATTCCAGCTGATAAGTCTTGGGCTTTAAATTTAATTGATAAAAAAGCGATACAAAATGATGTGGAAAAGGCGAAGAGTAGCTCTGATATGGTGATTGTTATGGTGCATTGGGGAGTAGAATATACCTCAACACCTTCAAAGCAACAAAAAGAAGTTGCTCAATATTTAACAGATTTAGGTGTAGATGTAGTAATTGGAAATCATCCACATGTAATTCAACCAATTGAGTGGAAACAAAATAAAGATGGACATGAAACGCTAATCTATTATTCTCTTGGAAATCTTATTTCTGCGCAAGAAAAACTAGAAACATTGGTTGGAGGATTATCTTATGTACAATTTGTTAAGTATGAAGATAAAACTTTTGGTATACGACAAGCGGCAATCGTACCGACAGTAACCGACTATGCTGATGGTAAGAAACAATTTAAAATTCAATTCTTAAAAGATTATTCGGATGAAAATTCTAAAAAACATGGAATTAAAAAGTTTGTCGGCCCCGTTTCTTTGAAGGATTTCAAGGAGATTCCTAGAGACGTGTTGGGAAATTGGTATAAAGACTAATAAACAAAAAGGGAATGAGATACAATTAAAAAATTTATAATTTTAGCATTGGTATTGGCAATGGGATGGAGTCTGGCTGCTTGTAGTGGAAAGCAAACATCTCAGGAAACTACTAATAATAACGATAAAAATAAAAATGAAATACATGCGAAGAAAAAAGATGTTTTACCTATCTCTGATGTTAATGATTGGAGAATTATCCTTGTAAATAGAGAGCATATGTTATCAAAGGAACTAGGAATTGAATTAACAAGTATCACCCAAAATGCGAAGCCAAATATGAAAATAGATAGTAGAATTGCAACTTCCTATCAGGATATGGTAGCAGCTGCAAAAAAAGAGGGAATCAATCTTTATTTAAGATCAGGTTATCGAGCTATAAAATTACAACAAACGTATTATGATGCTTCAGTTAAAAGCTATAAATCTCAAGGCTTGTCGGATAAAGAGGCTAGTGCTAAGGCATTGGAATATCTTCAGTATCCTGGTGCAAGTGAACATCATACTGGATTAGCGTTAGACATTATTTCAGTTGAATGGCAAAATACTGTAGAAGATTTAAATGCAAAATTTGAAACTACCGATGCATTCAAATGGTTAGATAAGAATGCTGCAGAATATGGGTTTACTCTCCGCTATCCAAAAGATAAAGAGAATATTACTGGCATTAAGTATGAGCCATGGCACTATCGTTATGTAGGAAAAGAAGTTGCTGTTTATCTAAAAGAAAAAGGGTTAACTTTAGAAGAATATAACGAAAAAATTAAGTCTGGTAAGTAAAAATATGCTTTAATTTTATTAAACATTATGCACTGCTACAGGAAAAGGTGAATCTGAGGATGTGTTAACCTTCCGCCTAGTATTGTAAAAACTGAGTATGATAATTTGAGCACGTATGAACCAGTTATCGTGTAAAAAGATGTATGTATTAAGAAATTAAAGTTAAGGATCTGATATTCATATCAGATCCTTTTTCTATTGTTCTTTTAAGCGCGACTGAGCCAAAATATTGGAATGAATATAAAAACAAAACAGCCCAAGGAATAGTAAAACGAGTCCGGGAGCCTACTCGTACGCTTCATTGGGATTATCCAGAAATAGTTGTTGATGAAATAAGAAAGAACTGGTCTTACTCTCAAGCAAGGATTTAATACGAATGAATTGGATAAAAGGTAATAATAAATACATAGTCATATTGATTAAAGTTTCACTTTATTGAAGAAAAATGCGAAAGCCATTCATAAAATATGGAAATGTTAAAATCCCTTTGATAAAATAGCAATATGTAAAAATAATTATTTGTTAATTCTTAATGTAATGAATATTCATGTTTAAATATACGGATTTAACTACATAGTTATTGTGCTAAAGGGGGAGAAAGATGTTAGATGAATTGTACAATGCTTTTTTAAATGCGTCTGGTTTTACAGAAAGTGCGAGGAAACGAGATCGGTATGATGATTTACATGATTATTTAAAAGATAAAGAAAGAGAGTTAAAGCAATTCATTCAAGAGGCTGAATCAGCGAAGAGAGATTATGAGAGTAAAAGTAATGGCTTAGAAGCTAATAAAATTCCGGCAGTTGAATTTGAACAAAAACGTCATGAAAAGGATGAAGACTTAAATACAGTATTATCCTATTTTAAAAGTGCATTAAGCGATATTGGATCTGCAAAAAGTACAGCTTATGCAAAGTATTTGGAATATAAAGCGAAAGCAGAATCGGAGAAAGCGTCAGCATACGCTGCAGCGACCAAGGCTTTTGAAGAAAAGAAAAAGGAATTTGAAAAACTTATCCATTAAGCATACAAAGAATGTGGGGGAACTAACATGAGTGGTAAAGAGGTTGAAATTATAGGAAGTAACACTGCAAGTGCCATTTCTTACGCACAAAACATTGAAAATGGTATGAAGGATTCTTTAAACCAAGCGAAAGACTTAAAAGCATATGTCACAGGTGCGAAATGGAATGGAAAAACGAGAGATGCATTTTTAAGTTATCTTGATTTGATCATTCAATATAATTCAGAAATGGTAGAGGCATTTGAAGGACATACGAAAGCTTTGAAAGAGTTAGATAAAAGCATTCAAACGTACGGAGATAAATCGGAAGTAAGGGCGATAAAACAACTGTGATGGAGAAACGAGGGATAAAAGAATGGGGAAAGAAATGAGTTTTGCACCTGCTGAATTATATGTTCTCGCAGGTGCAGCTGGGGTTACCGATATATTTGGATTGCCAAACCGTGACGCAATTATTTTACTTGATGCAGAATGTGTCACGAAAGCAACTACGAGTTTAAAAGAAAAAGGCCTACTTACAAGTGAAAATGGAATTACCCCTGCAGCTTTTCAAATAATTGAACTATTAAAGGAATATGAAAGTTGTCATGAATACACGAGAATGAATAATGTATTAATTGGCTTTTTGAAAGAGGATAAAGACCGAGTGGCTGTATTAACGGAAATAGAACCAAATAAAAAATACGAGATCGACTACATACCAAAGCCAGACGTATATTTTTCCTTATTAACACGCATCCCTTTCTTATTGAGAGAACCGAGGGAAATAGAAGATACATTTTTCTCAAAGAGAATGACAGAAGAAGAACAACAAACATTTGAGGAAAAAGATTTATCAAATAAAAACGTTATAGCGATAGAAACGTATACGAGGCCTCGAAGTAATAGAGGAGGAAAATGGGAATGTTTCTTATATTTCACTGAAGGAGAAGATTTCGTTCAAATAGATGTAGATCGTAATCGATATGACTGGGTGAGCCTCTATGCGGTTAATAAGAAATTGTATGACGTGTTAAAAATGCCATATAAAAAGTTAATTGACCCGAGACAATTCTCGTTAGGAGGTATTCAATAATGCAAGTATCAATGGGAGATAGTGGTTCTGGTGGTGGAGAAGAAGTATTAGTTAATTTTCAAGAACTACTAGATATAGTAATGAAGTTAGAAAATATATATAAAATCCATGTAGACGTCATTGGAACGAATATTGAGAGTTTATTAAGCTGTGATTTTTATCAAAAAGGTGAAGCGATGAGAGTAATTGAAAAATATCCTGATATATTACACAAAACACTAGAATTGGCTGAACACTATTCTAGGTCAGCGACAGTTGTAGGGAATGTATGTGTAGAAATGCTTGAAAAGGACGAACAATTACGTGAAATATTAAGTAAGTTGTAGAAATCACCATACGGCTGGGGGGATGAAAACGAGATGGATGTGAAATATAGACCTGAACCATGGCAAAACATGGGGGATGGTATGAATCGAATTACAAAAGATGCACTCATGAAATTACGGGAAGCAAATGAATCATTAAAAAGAATTGATGGAAGAATACGAGATTTAGACTCGGATGGTAGTATACATTTTAATCCTAAAGATCAATCGCAAAAAATCGGGGAATTACTTGATAGTTATACGACATTACAAAAATATTGCGGAGAAGCAGGGCGATTGGTGTCTGAACATATAGATAAACCTTTTTTAGTAGAAATGGATAAATTCGCTCAAAAAATGAGAGATACATCTATTCTCAGTTTTGAAACAAATAACCGAATTGGCTCTACAACAACGACAGTATTACCAGGTGCGCATGCAGGCTACGGAAGTGTACCACAAACAATACAGAAGAAGAAAGATAAAATAACAGTAGAAGATATTTTTAGAGATTCTCCTGCATTTGATAACGTACTTAGGGCAGAATACAAAGAACTAAAAAAACAAAATCCAGATGCAAAATTAAATTATGAAGAATACAAGAAAGTAGTCCCATCCACACGAGGATTTGAATACAAATCAATAGAAGATGAACAGAAAAAACTAGAAATGGTGCGAGATATAGGAATAGGCGTAGGAATCATCATCACAACAATCCTTTGTCCACCACTCGGGGCCGCTGCCGCAGTAGTATACGGCGCTGTACAAATAAAAAGCGGTATCGACGGAGAAGACTGGGGAACACACCGGAAATTGAGCCAAGAAGAGCGGGTAGGAAACATCATTTTTGGCGGATTAGATGCAATCCCAGTTGTTGGAGCAGTAGGAAAAGGAGTAAAAGCATTCAAAGGCACGAGTGAATTAGCTGATTTAGCCAAATTATTAAAATTCAAAGAAGGAATGCCTGGTTTTAATCCAAATTTGGGTAAAAATGTGGTACAATCGCTTAAGGAAAATAAGACTTTAAAAAATGCACTAGATGCTATGAAAAATACTCCTATTCCAGTAGCAGTTAGGACGGTGGATACTGGAATAGGAATGAAGCTTCCTTATATAGAATCTTCAACTGTTGGAGAAGTAGCTGGAAAGTTTTCAAAGGCAAGTACGGCAGCTAAGGATGACGCTTATCAACTTGCTAAGGGTAGTGGAGGTTCAGGAGTTAGTAAGGAAGGTAGTGTGGCTAAGGGGACGGGTAAAGAAAGTAAGATTGATATTGGTAAAACTGATATAGATGCACTAAGGAAAAAATGGAATGTTCCAGAAACTGAAACAGTGGCAGTTGGAAAAACTGATGTAAAAGGATTAGAAGATTTGAATTTTGAAGGAGGATCGCCGAAAGTACGAAAAGAAGCTGGATTACCTGATTTAGATGAAGTAATGCCTGACAGGAATATTAAAGCCCCAGGGACTAACCCATTGTTCACTAGGCATGCAGAGGAAGGGGTTCTGAATGAATTTGATTCAGCAGTAATAAAGGCAGGTATAAAACCAGAAGATGTAACAGGAATATTAAAACTTCATCAATCGAATCCTTCAGGTGTATGTAGAAAGTGTTATCAAGGATTAGCGAACGATAAAGTTCCGCCTGGTGTGTTAAAGCAATTAAGTTTAAAATATCCTAATCTAAAAATCGAAGTAACATCGGAAACCGATGAAAGCATTAAAGTAACTGGTAGGCTTAATCTAATGATTAAAAATGGAAAGTATATTGATTAGTTGGAGGTTAATTATGGCTAATACTAACTTTAGTAGTTTAACAGAAGATGGTAAAGTAATATTTTTTCTTGGACTTTCAGAAAAAGTTTTGTCGGTATTTTCTCAAAAGGAAGATCAAATTTTAGCCCAGGAAGTTATATTTAAATGTTGGGAATGGCTAAAAGGTAAAGAAAATATAGGGGATATTCTTTATGAATTATTAGATAATGAGGAAAATGGTATAACAATAATTCAAGAGATGTCAGATAATGAAACAGATGTCATAGCTTGGAACTGTGTTATTGATGCAGTTGCTTATACTAGTAGAAAAGCATTTGAAAGAGAAGGTGTCAAATATTATCCAGAACCAATTGCTTTAGTTGATGATACATTAGTAGACCATTTTATGGATTGTTTCGCGAAATGTATAGAGAATTCAGATAGTTATATTCAGAGAATAAATTTTTTATTGGATGATTATAAGAATGGGAATATTGCGAGTGATTTGCGGACAGAAGTTTTAAGGGAATTACAAATACAAAATTAACTATTACTCTATTATTTTATGAATTTTTTTTGATTAGAGTTATCAAATTAGAAAAGGATGTTTGCAGTTTAGAGTTGCAAGAATTCCTATTATGCATAGAAAAAGCACTTGATTTCCTTTTAGGTAACAAGTGCTTTTGTTTTCTTATAAAGTATTTATGTCTGAACGATTAAAAATGCTTACTTGAAATTCAAAACTCATGATGGTTGTACCATCAAGACATATTGTTCTAATACAGGTTTTGTGAGAAAAGTATGATAAATAGGCGAGATGACACTTTACTGGTTCACGAATATAAACACATGGAATGGATATAAAACTAACGAACTCGTACAAACTCGTAAGTTTTAACGTAGTAGTTGTTACCACATATAAAAGGTGGAAGAGAAATTATGCTAAGGGATAAAATCAAAAATGATATATATTTTAACGAATTTATCGATTATGAGGAAAAGAGAATAGAAAAGTTTTTAATATTGGTTGAAAAGGTTATTGAGGAAAGAGGCAAAGATGATAAAGGTGTAAAGAATGGATATATAGCATTACAAGGGTATCATTTTAATAAATTAAGGGCAATGTACTCGGCAGGTTGTTCTATTCAAACTATTCGTGATTTTTTACCTGAAGTAATAAATATAATGGAAAAAGTGTGGAATAAAGAAAGTGGATATATACGTATGTTATGGATGATATCTATAGCAGTAATGCTAAATGTTGAAGATAAAGAATTTAATAGACTAATAGCAATGGTAAGGAAAGAAGGATTAAATGATTATTTAATTAATTATTTTATTGCTTTTAGAAATAGTGAGCCATCAGATTTTTATGAGCAGAGAGAGTTTTATGTAAAATATCCATATGTAAAATTAAAAGAAGTAATTGAGAGTAATAAAATTTCACAAGAGAATTCTATAAAAAATTTAGTGGAATATATAAAGGAATATTGGTATAAGGGACATTCAGAAGAAGCATGGTACGATGCACATGAAAATAAACATGACATTTATAGTGGTTACTGGAGTTTTGAAAGTGGAGCAATCGCTAAAATTTTAAAATTAGATGACTCAACCTTGAAAGATAGTTCATATTACCCTTATGATATGGTGCATTGCCAAGAAAAATAAATGTTAGAATCCACAGTGATAAACTTTTATACTGTGGATTTTTTAAATTTGTGTTTCAGTACCTACTGAGGGTACGGGTGAAGTTGGAAAAGGAATTCTGATTTACTTGATAATACTGGTAGATTTAAAGATGCTGAGTTGCAATCTAAGTATGATGTATATTGTGAAAGGAAATATAAGAATAGTGAAGCGCCTAAAGAGCCACTGGAGTGGAAAGAAGCAAGTGAAAAATGGGCATCACTTAAAGAGCAGGGGCAAGAATTTTCTGATGAAAGTTTTAATCTATTTTCACAACAGTATGAAAACGCTGAACGAGAAATAACCATTGTTACACATGAAGGGACTAAGGTAAGAGTTGACGCAATTGCATCTGATGAATATGGGAATGTTATTATACAAGAATATAAAAGTTCCGCTACTGCTCCCTATACTACTAATCAAGAAAAGGGATTCCCTGAATTGAAGAATTCTGGTGGAAAGGTCGTAGGTGAAGGAAAGGGAGATTTTTCAGGGGGATACGAAGTGCCTAGTGGAACAAGACCACAAATTGTTCGTCCTGAAGGGACAACTTATTTTGATGAATAAATGAGGTGAGAGATAAGTGTCAATATTAGACAAAAATAAAATAGATGGAATTGGCAAGAGTATGGGTGAAAATAAGTTAGCATTAATGATTGCAGATCATTTAGATTGGGAAAATGAACTTCAGCACTTAACATTGTTACAAGATAAAATTAATGCCTATGTATCTTTTATTGAAAGTGGGCAAATCTATAGTGTTTATCCGGATGCTAAGTTAGTAGATGGCTTTATATTCGATTTAAGATTTAAATATAAACCAACTGAAAATTGTAATAAATTATTGGAGGTTTTTAGGAAGAATACTCAAGATTTGAGGATTGAGTTTAAAATATATGAATCTTAGGTAGTTTGAATTGGAGATGTAATATGAAAGCAAATAAAGCATTTGAGCGCGTATGTAATCTAATATCTGAAAAGTATTTAGATAATGGCTGGAAATATTCTAAGTCTGGTCATTGGATGAGTAAAAAAGATAAAAATTTCATTTATAAGGTACTCTTTTATACAAGTTGGAATAATATATCTGATAAAAATGTAGTATTTTATGGTGAATGCGCAATTCTTCCTTTAAAATCTAAAGATAAAATATTTCATATTAATACACGTCAGTGCAATGTACCAAGCGGTCAGTTATATTGGAACATAGCAAATGAGGAAGAGTGGGAGCGGACAGTTAACGAATTCACTAATTGGTTAAATAGTGTATTTATGCCAATTGTAGAAAGGTGTACGAATGATTTGAACAACTTTGTAAAAGAGGTTGTTGAAAGGGGTTTTTATCCTCAAAAGGGTTATATGGTAGATATTAATTTTATATTAACGCACGGGTCGCGTGAATTGGCAGAGGAAGCTATCAAAAGATACTATTCCAGTTTGGAAGAGTCAATAAAAAAAGAATTTAAAGATAACTATGAAAGTATGGTGTGTGGTAATAAAGCAGTTAGTGCATATGGTAATAATATGATGAGAAATTACACCAATTTTAGAACTATCATAGATAATAAAATAATTGTTACTTTATAGTACATCAAATGGTTTGACTTAGTAAGCGATAATTGGTAACCCAATTATCGCTTTTGGTTTTAAATAAGGGTACGGGTGAAGTTTCTAATAGTAGTGAAAAATTAAGTAGAATAGAATACTTGCGTAATAAATATGGTCGATTTACTCCACGCAAATTAAATCATAGAATTAATTTGCGTGGTGCTGTAGAAAAAGAGGTTGAAAGATTAAATACATTAGGGCTAACCAAAAACGAAATGGGTCCAGCGGTTGCAGGAACATTTGATAAAAATACTGGAAAATATTATTTTGGAATTAACAATACTGACGGTGATATTCCAGTTACATTGCACACAATTATTAGGGATCGGATAGAGAACATGCCTAGTAGCGTTAGAGATGGTTATAAATTTACGTATGGAGCAGGTTCCCACGCAGAGGTATACTCCTTGAATCAGGCATTACTTGCGAATCCCAACGCACAGCCAACAGATTTTATTACCCACGTCGTAAGATCTGGTAAGAAATTGAAACCGGCTGGTATGATGATGCCAACCTATCCACATTGTAATTTTATTACTGAAGGATTTGAATTTAGTTCAGAGGTGAGAAAAATTGGAAAATAAGATGGATGTATTAAGTAAAGAATATGTATTAGAACAGGGTATAGATTTTGATGAGGAACTATGGTTTACCTCTTACAGCGATGAAGTGCTGGATAACCCAGAAGATGAAGGTGGAAAACCTTTTACTGGATTAGCTTATGAGTTATATGAAAATGGGAATCTAGCGTATTACTGTTATTATAAGAATGGTTTTAAAGAAGGTAATTATGTTAAATTTCACCATAATGGGAAAGTTAAATCTATAGATTACATGATAAAAGGACAAACAAGAGGTATAAGAAAAATTTGGTATGAAAGCGAAGAACTCAAATATGAAGGAACGTTTAAGTTTGGCGTTTGTTTAAAATATACTGAATGGGATAAACAAGGGAATATAATTAGGCAAAAAGTTGCTCCAACAAAAGAGGAATTAAGACTAATTACCCGATTAGCTGATTGTGATGATAATGAATAATTTTGATGAAAAGAAATTAATACAAGAGTTTTCAAAAATCCAAAGTGAATTATCACCTAGAATTAAATTAGAAAATAATTTTCAAATAGAAGAGATACAATTTATCGCAGGGGTAGATTTGGCTTATTGGAATGTGAATAAAACTAAGTATGGTACATGTTGTATTGTAATCATTGATTATGGTACAAAGGAAGTTGTCGAAAAAGTATACAGTTATGGAGAAATACCAATCCCGTATATTCCAGGTTTCCTTGCATTTAGAGAGTTACCTTTAATAATAGAGGCAGTTAAAAAGCTAACAAAGCAACCAGATATATATATTTTTGATGGTAATGGATATTTACATTATCGTCACATGGGTATTGCTACTCATGCTTCCTTTCTGCTAAATAAACCAACCATTGGTGTAGCAAAAAGTTATCTTAAAATTCGAGATGTAGATTTTATTATGCCAGAGAATCTAAAAGGATCTTACACTGATATTGTAATAAATAATGAAGTCTATGGTCGAACTTTAAGAACGACCAAAAATGTTAAACCTATTTTTGTTTCTTGTGGGAACTGGATTGATTTAGATACAAGTACTGAAATTGTTATGAACTGTATTAATAATGAAAGTCGTTTACCTATTCCTGTTAGATTAGCAGATTTAGAAACACATAAAATGAGGAAGAAGTTAATAGGAGAATAAAACAATGTATTCTATATTTATTAAGCAATAACTACAAGTAGAATGCATTTATATAAACTTGTAAGTTTTACCTAGTATTTGTCACAACATGTAAGGCTATCGAACTGTTACTAAAAAACTTTCAAATTTAATACTACTTAAAAATATATAAATTTAAAGCACTTGATTGTCTACGAAAGGCAACAAGTGCTTTTTTAATAGATAAGCATGCTATAAAATTTTAAAAATTATTTTTGTGAATTAAGGCTAACCCAAATTACTGGTATTATATAATTGGAAATACATTAGCAAAAGGTGCGGACTCCATATCCCCAATCTTTAAAGGTGTAGAAATACTGCCAGATGGAAGTGTCGTTAGAACTGGAACGAACTATAGCGGGAAATTCCAAGAAGCCCATGATGCCTCAAAGGCGAGTATTCAGAATAGGATCTCGAATTTGGAGAGTCCGGATCTACAATTCGATTTTATTAGAGTTGAAACAGATATAAAGAATACTGATACTGGATTCGGTGTTGATGAGTTAAAGGTAAAGGACTGGAATAAGAAAATAGATTAATTCATAGGGAGGATACAATGATAAACCAAAAAAAGTTAGAAATGGCTTTTAAAAAATATAGCAAAAATTTTGTGGATGGAATCAAATTTGAAGATGTGAAAGATAAATATAATGTCAGTAGAAGAAAGATTGAGAAAATCGTTGAGCAAAATGAAACAGAGAAAGATCACATCCTACTAATAAATTTAAGCAAAATTTTCTCATATCACTTGTCACTATGGAAAAACGATGTATTGATAAGCGGTGGAAACAATGTAGAAGGATTAAAGAACATGCAGAAAGTCTTATTTTACCAGTGCATGGGACAAGATCTTTATAAAATCAGATATCCAAAGATGATTTTGGGGTATACGTTTAGAGAAGTCGTCCTCACATTAGTTCATTTTGCAATGTATGGATGGGAGAAAGAAGAAAATATATTATATGATTTTATGGTTCATCACTTCGGTGGACATTTAATAGATGCTAATGAAGAGAATAGACATATTTGGTTTTTGCTAGAGCTATACTCGCAGTATAGAAATAAAACCATCATGGGGACAAATGAAAAATTGCATCTAGTCGTGAAAAATAAGTTTAAAGAAGCTGAACTGCGATGCGATTTAATCCCTGAAGACCTAAATATATATGATGAAGTGTTAGGACGTTGGTCGACTCGTGACTTAGAAGAAATAGAATATCTAATTTCGATAATGTCTCAGTATCATTCTGCGTTAGCTTCTGAAATCGGACAGCTAGGTGAATTTGGTGATTTCAGATACGGATTTTATCCTTTTGAAATATTATTTTTAATCCATGTAAGGAAACAACTAGGGTTGCCAGTACCTACTCAAATCGATAATTTTCTGATGAATACTTCAGAAGCTAGAATGGTATTTGGGGAACATGAGTCATATCCTGAATGGGATCCCGTACTTCAGATGATTGATCAATTTTATCGTGAAAACTATCCGGAATATATTCCTAACAAGCATGGAGAATTATTTCAATAAAAGGGAGGAAGCTAAGATGCCTGATCAAGGGATAGCGCAGATTATATTTCCTGATAGCAAGGATTTGGAAACATTTTTGAAGGAACAAGGAAGTTATGACTTACATGAAGACCTATTAAAATATGGATTGACAACGAAACAGTTTTTATACGTTGACTATAAAGGTGAGCAATACCAAGAAATTGTCAATTTTATTCTTGATTACGAATTTGCCCACCAAATTGAATTAGCAACACAAGAAGAACTTGAGAGATTAGAAGCATTTAATTATGAATTTTTACCCGATAAGATCAAGATGGCCAACAAAATACTGTCACCAAAGGGATTTGGTCTGTTTTTATATCCAAATTCGGGCGACTTTTATGCATTATTCATTGGGAAAATAGAGAATATAACAAAAATCCTGCAAGAAGAGGTGTTGCTTGATGATAGAATTCCTTTTCAAGAAAGGTGTATCAAATATTATAGATAGGCCTAAGGTTGTATGCCTTCACCCTTGAATCCGATCAAGATTTTTTTATAAGTTAATATCAAGATTGCATAACCACCTAGAATGTGCTATTTTTGGCCACGTGCAATTTTAATAACACCATGTGTTACTACAAATGCATTTAAACTTTTCACCTCCTGAATTCGAAATAATAAAAATGTTTTGGATTTGGGAGGGGTGATAATAGAGATAGAAAATAAATTGAGAAATGTGCCTATTTTGTTGGTTACTTGCACGTTGACAAAGGTACATGCTTAGTAAAGGAATTCAATGGCAACGTTAGGAGAACGTAGTGGCTATTGAATTTTTTATTTTTACAACTGTATTAGAAAGAAAAGCGTGAGAATTAGGTGAGATGATATTTTATTGAAAAGACATGGAAAGGACATAATAATAATGACCTCGTAAGTATTAATGTATTACTTGTTACCATATAAAAGGTGTCATACTGTTACTACAAAACTTACAAATTTATGCTGCTTAAAAACAGATGAATTTAAAGCACTTGATTGTCTACGAAAGGCAACAAGTGCTTTTTTAATAGATAGACATGCTATAAATTTTTAGAAATTATTTTTTATGAATTCAGGCTAATGAAAATTACTATTATTATATAATTGAAAATACATTAGCAAAAGGTGTGGACTCCGTATCCCCAATCTTTAAAGGTGTAGAAATACTGCCAGATGGAAGTGTCGCTAGATTTGGAACGAACTATAGCGGGAAATTCCAAGAAGCCCATGATGCCTCAAAGGCGAGTATTCAGAGTAGGATCTCGAATTTGGAGAGTGGTGAGGTTAAGGGTACGGGTAAAGGTAGTACAAAAGTAAAAAAAACTGATAGTTTGTATAAGAGAAGTAGTTTTAGAAAAGGTACTCGTGTTAAAGCAGAAAGTGAAGCACCAAAAAATGCATCAGGAAAAATGATTTGTCCTACGTGCGGAAAAGACATTCCAGGTAGTATTACCATTAATACTAAAAATGGACCAGTAAAAAGAATTGGATATGACTTAGATCATTATCCAGATACTTGGGCAGAAAGAGTTGCAAGTATGAAAACAGGTGAAGTAAAATCAACACGAAAAGAAGTATTGGATGAATATAATGCTCGAATAAGGGTTCAATGTCATGAATGTAATATAAGTCATAAATTTGAAGGAATAGAAGGAACATATAAAGGGGAGATAAAAGAATGATAAATTACGGAGAGCTTTATTATGACCATTATAGTAAATATTTAGGTGATCCAATAGACCGAGAGGTTTTTAAAAATAATGAAGAGCTTCCGAGTATGCAAATTTTAAAATATGAAAATGTATTTGAAGAATGTTTAGTTTTTAATACACTTGGACTCAGTAAATATGAAGAAATAGTAGGGGATAATGTTGAAATTTCAATGGTAGTTGATGGGGCATTTAATAGTACAGGGTATATCCTTGCAAGTGCTTTATTTTATTGTATAGGTAATGGAATAGAAATAGGACGAGGAACAGCAATTAGTGGTATTGAAAGTATTGATAAATCATTTGTTCAAAAATATAATAAAAGTGCAGTTTACTTTACTGAACCATTCGCTTTTCCAGAAGAATATGGTGATGTACGTACTGGAAGTGAAGATCAAGATGGTAAAATTTTGTTAGCATTCTTTATTTCCCAGTCGGAATATGAATGTTTTGTAAAATGCGGAACAGAAAAATTTGAAGATTTGTTAGAGGAAAATAACGTAGATCCTTTTAATGTTAGCAGGAAATCTATAATTTGAGGGTTAATTAGTATTGAAAGGTATAGACAATTAGGGTTAGAAATTAAAGAATTCACATAAGACAAGTAAACGAAAAAGAATTTATTTTTGAAGTGGAAAGAAAAAGAAAAAGAATAAGCTGTTAAAAAGTAAATACTTCATGATGGTTGTACCATCATGGAGTATTGTGTGCAATGATAGAATAGAAAACGAAGTACGAGCTTAGGCGATATGACATTTTACATGGTGGTGAATATAAAAACATGAGATGGACATAAAACTAACGAACTCGTACAAACTCGTAAGTTTTAACGTAGTAGTTGCCACGATATATAAAAGGTGTCAAACTGTACTACAAAACTTACAAAATTAGCGATACTTAAAAATATATTAACTTAAAGTACTTGATTGTCAATTACAGGCAACAAGTGCTTTTTTAATAGGTAGGCATGCTATAAATTAAAGCTAACACAAATTACTAGTATTATATAATTGAAAATACATTAGCAAAAGGTGCGGACTCCGTATCCCCATTCTTTAAAGGTGTAGAAATACTGCCAGATGGAAGTGTCGTTAGAACTGGAACGAACTATAGCGGGAAATTCCAAGAAGCCCATGATGCCTCAAAGGCGAGTATTCAGAGTAGGATCTCGAATTTGGAGAGTGGTGGGGTTAAGGGTACGGGAGAATCCAGATTAGAATATTTAAGAGGGAAATATGGCGAATTAACTTCTGAACAGCTCCATGCTAATTAATGAAAGGGCTGGTATTGCATTTCCGCAAAGGTCCACTAGGAGTCAACTTAAAAATGGAGGTTATATTGTTGAAGATGTTGACTTGTATAAAAAAATGAGTCCAAATAAGAATCGTGCTCTAGGTTTTCGGAATACCAAAAATGATGGATTGGTACAAGCGCATCATGCAATACAAGATGAATGGGCTAAGATATGGGCTAAAACAAGCGGTAATAATTATAGCAGTCGACAAGCACTATCAATATTACTCAAATCTACCTCTGGTGAACCACATACTATAATATCCGCTCTTCAAAGAGCTAGAAGAAGGAATGAAGGTTTTAGTACGGATATAATATACGAATTTAATATTAGCTATAAAGAAATGATTGAAGCGGGTGTAGATTTAAAAGTAGCAAAAAAAGTAATGCGAGAAGCATATAGATATTTTGATGGATTAGGAGGATTTAAATGATAAATGTTCAAAAATTGTCGACTTATGAATTATATTCTCCAGTTGATGAAAATGAAATTAAAAAAATTGAAGAGGAAATGGGATTAATACTCCCTAATGCTTATAAACAATTACTAAAGCATACAAATGGTTTTGTGTCCGATAATGGAGTCGTTATATTTGGAGTGGATATAATAGATGAAATGAATAAAACATATGAAGTCCATGAATATGCAAAGGGTTATGTTGCTGTAGGAAGTAATGGTGGAGGCAAAATACTGTTAATGACTGCAAATGAAAACGCAACAGAGTTAGTACAAGTTGATTCGGGGATTATGGATCCGAATTATGCAACCACAGTAAGTGAGAATTTAATACAGTGGATAAATGACGGAGCGATAGATATTGACTGTGTGGACGAAGAACAGGAAGTGTTTAAGGAAAAACTGTGTAATCTTATATTGGTAAGTCCACCAGTAGGAGGGGCTATGGATTTAAAGAAAATACAAGAGGTATTTATCATCAAAAAGGGATTGTTTGACTTATTAAAAGGATCAAAACAATTACCATTTGTGTTAATGAAAGACATACCTGTTGAGTTGGCTTTAAAAAACATAGAACTGTTAGGCGAATTAGGGGATATATTGAAAATATCTAGTACTGATTAACTGATTTTAGGGCTTAAAATAGAGGGTATTTGAATTAAGAACCGTTTAATACAATTATTAATTCAAAATAATATTGTTGAAAAATTGCTATTGGTTCCGTGTGTGTCTTATATAATCAATAAATTAAACTCTTAGAAAATATTATTTGAATTTAGAGTGCTTGATTGCCGACTAAAGGCAACGAGTGCTTTTTTATTAGATAGACATGGATTATCAAGTACCTGGTAAAATGCAGTTAGTAGTGTCTAAAACGCATAAAGTTAACCATTTAGGTGGAAATGCATTATGGGGGGGATGGAATCAGATGAGTAAGGTACAATGGAGATCACCAGATGAACCTATTATACGAGAAGATGTAAAGAATGTTGAACAGGAATTGAACATTAATTTTCCTTTAGATTATATAGAATGTGTGATGAATAATAATGGAGCGCATGTTAGTCCAGAGGTGTTTGAAATTGAAGGGAAAAGAAAGGTTTTTGGAACGTTATTAAGTTACGATATGGAAGATGATGAAAATATTATGGAAGTATTTGATGATTACAAGGATACACTACCAGCAGAATTAGTTCCTTTTGCTTTTGACCCAGCGGGAAATTTAATATGTTTTGACTATAAAAATGACAAAAATAACCCTGTTGTGGTATTTTGGGAACATGAAAATGCTGGTGAAAAAGAAATGTTGCTGCGAGAAGAAGGATTAACAGAAGAACAAGTGGAAGAACGTGCAAGAGAGAATGTATTTTACATTGCAGATGCATTTACTGATTTTTTAAATAAATTACATGATTAAAAAAATAAAGTTTATGTGAAGTGGATAGAAAAAATAATAGGGTGTTTGAAAATTGATACTCCATGATGGTTGTACCATCATGGAGTACTGTGTGCAATGATAGAATAGAAAACGAAGTACGAGCTTAGGCGAGATGACATTTTACTGTGTGATGAATATAAACGCATGGAATGTATATTAAATTAACGAACTCGTACAAACTCGTAAGTTTTAACGTAGTAGTTGTCATGACATGTAAAAGGTGTCATACTGTTACTACAAAACTTACCAATTTATGCTACTTAAAAATAGATGAACTTAAAGTACTCGATTGTCGATTAAAGGCAACGAGTGTTTTTTTGCGTTTTAGCGTAGAAATTTAACAGAGCACTATAATTTTATTATGTAAACTTTTTACGTGATTTTTTATACAACTAAAGAGAAGAAAAATGTTCACTATTACTTTCATTTCTGTTATGAAAATTCTACAATAGAAAACAGAACGTATATTTGGTATAATCAAAACATACTATATGAAACGATGTACATGAGTTTGAGATTTATGAAAAAAGGTAAGTAATACATAATAATAAATACGCTATAGGATTCAGTTCATATTATACAAATCAATCGTTAGAAAGGAACAGATGTAATGAATCAAATTTCATTTGAAGATTTATTTGAAGAAGAAAAAGAAAAAGAAAAGGTGGAGGTAGCTGAGGTATGTAAGGTACCAGTCCCTTTATCACCATTACAAAAAGATATTTTAGAATTAATTAATTCTGAAGAAATAAGTGCGCTTGAGCTATGTGAACGATTAATACGATCTGGTAAAATACCCGATGAAAGATTTACTACGAATAAGCCTAAAGCATATGGACAAGTATGTTTACTATTAGAAGGTTTTGTTACAGAAGGAAAACTTATTTTTATCAAAGATGATGAGAAAAGAGATAGGGTATATAAATTGAAAGAAGAAGTTTGAGATGTATAGTGGGAGATGAATGATTGGTTCCCTTTAACTTGCAGCTCCGTTAGTCTAATAATGTCCACAAAAAAGGTGTCAATCTCTCCTAGATTGACACCTTCATACTTTTAACATCTTACATACTTACGTTTGAAACCTAGTCTTCCTCTATCAAGTTCTTTCTGAATACTCTCTGTAGCATTTAGCAAACTGCTTTTTTTATTATCACGTTTGACTTCAACTATACCAACTTCTTTTGCAACCTCGACTGCTTTTTCGTGTAGTGGTACATATGAAATTGCCACGGTGTTTAGGAAATTATTCATAGCGGATTTTGTTCGTTCTGGAGAATGATGAATTGTATCTTTCACCATTTCAAGCATATCGGAAATTTTACTTTCGGAAAACTCATTGTCTTTGCGATTTCCTAAAAGCCAACAGTAGCAACTCCAGCCGGCAGACATTTTAAGCTCGTCCCCACTTGCAATCCATTTATCAGCAACGTCTTGCGCAATATTTGACTCCGATAAAGTTACTGCCACTACATAATCAGATAGCATATAAAAATATGCCCCGTCTATCCAGCGATCAAAATCAGACTCACTCATAGCTTTTGGATCCGCAATAATCCCTGCAAAATACATAGCATCGTAGTTGCCTGTGGCATACAGTTCTTCAGCTAACTCTTGGTTTACTTTTATTTTTTTAGCGATTGGTTTCATAGCGCCTGTAGCTACGCCAAAAACTGGCTCGTGGGCGCCGTTAGATATGTATATTTTTTTCGTTCGTTCCTTACCTAGAGCCTCAAGTTCTTGCATAACTGTTTTAAAATCCAAAGTTGTGCACTTCCTTCCTTCATGTAAGAGCCTTTTTAAGTCTTTCATATTTCTTATTTTAATACTAATTGTATTTAAGAGGTATGTCTACTTTCTAAAGGCATCGAAACTTGGTTTGATTTTTAGATGAACTACATTACACTTTAGTGTAAATAAAGAGCTAATTAAAAGAATGGTATAATATAGAAAAAGTAAGTGATGAAAATTAAATAGGGGGAATTTAATTGGAAATAAAATTGAATCGATTATATAGAGAGATAGCGGAAACGGTTTATGCCATGATTCCAGAAGAATGGGAGAAATTTTATTTTTATGCACAAATATCAGAAGCTGGAGGGGGAACTTACTTTTTCTATAACAATTTCAGAAATAAAGAAAATTATAAGTATAGTGTAGAAATTCCTTTTAAATACGAAGTTGATGAAGAGGAGTTTGAAAGGAAAGAAGATTTTTTATATAAATTGAGTAAGGAATTAAGAAATGTTTTCAAAGATAATCAGCAAGAGCTTTGGTACTCTTTTACAATGTCTCTGGAACATAGTGGGGAATTTAACATGCATTTCGATTATACAAATTGGTTCGATACAGAATATAGTTTTAGTGATCAGATGATTATTTGGAAACATAAATACTTAGGTGAAGTACCAATTGATGAAAATGATAAAGAGCTAATTCATAAGTATGACAATGAATTTCCGAATAATCCTATTTGACTGAAAGGAAAGAAGAAATAGTTTTTATAAAAATCTCGACTTTTAAAGTAGTCAGTAAGTTATAAAATTGGTTCTGCAAGATAAAGAATAAAGGAGAACTACAATGGAAGTACACGGAATGGTTTCAATATGGTTCGGTAATATGCAAACGCAAGATCAGTTGGATACATATATAGATGTTACGTATGATGAAGAAGGAGACTCTATACCAGCAAGATTTTTTGTTGATTTTAATATAGATATGATTGATGTAGATGAAGATTTTATTGAAAAGGAAGTGTTAGAAGAAGCAAGTGATGACATTTCTATGTTATTAAAGGGATGTTCATATGATGATAAAATATTATCTCGAATTAACGAAGTAGTTAAATTAAAGAAATCCTATAATTCTATCGTTTTAATTTATAATTTTCAGTATGACAATTCGGTTAGTAATTTTGAAGCTTTTGATTTTGTGACTGCTACAAACTATCTATAGTTAGAAGCAAAGTACAGTAGAATAAAAAATACATTTGTATAGTTTTTCCAATGAATATTTGGTATGATGGTGAATGGGAAAAATATACAAGCAGTTAGTGGTTCATAAAAGGGGGATTGAATTGAAAAGAACGCCTGAATTTGTATTAGGTTTAATTGGTGGCATTTTGGGAATTATTATTTCTATAATATTAATAGTTGTAGCGTTTAATATTATGGAAGGTGTTGATTACGAACTTTTAGCTTATTACTCTATTATTTTAACGGTTCAAATAGGGTTGTTCATTTTATCGTGTTTAGTAAACAAGGTTAATAATAAAGTTTATGGAGTTTGTATGATTGTGATTCCTATAGTTATGTTATTTATGTCATTATTCTTTTTACTTATTCCGACAATTTTACAAATTATATCTGGTTCATTTGCATTTAGAACATTAAAGTTAGAATCGAATGTAAGCTAAATATAATTATTAACGTCTGAATATTCGGTTTTTTAAACGTTTTCGTTTGCAGTTCAAATTAACATAAAGCACAAAGTTGTATGCTTTAGGAGGAGAAATAAATGATTATTTGGTCTGGTTGGGGTTTTTTAGTCGCAATTATTGTAATTATTAATACTCTTTTGGGTAAGGCTATCTTTGGATCTATAACGGGGGACGCTACATATTTTCAAGACCATAGTTGGCCAATGGCGGTAATGTTTATTATATCAGGGGTTATGTCTTGGTATTTAGGTAAATATATTAATAAGCCAGATGGTAAAGTTTATATAGATGCCGAAACTGGTGAAAAAGTTATGTTTAACAAAAAACACTCGCTATTTTTTATAAAAATGGAATATTGGGGACCAATTTTAGGAGTTATTGCAGTTGTAACTTTAATTACAAGATAAAAAAAGAGGATGGGTATAGTAAGAGTAATCTATTCAAGTAGAAGGAGAAATCAGTCATGAATGCAAAGAAACTACTAGGGGTAGCAGTTCCGGTCATGTTGTTATTTGGTTGTGGAGTTTCTGAGAAAACGAACACTTCTAAACAGGAGAAAACGGAAGAGTCTAAAGTAAAAGAATCGAAGTCTAATAGTAAGAAAGAAAAAGTTTCAAAGGAAGACTATCCTAATAAAGTGTATAAATTAGGGGTAGAGTTTGATAAGTTGTTTGCGGAGCATAACAATATTACAAGAGATGTTTTTGACGGTAAGAAAAAGAAATCAGATATAGTAGATAGTGTGAAAGAATTAAATAAAGTGTTAGATAAATTTGAGTCGATAGATCCCCCTACAGAGTATGTAAAACAACAAAAAGATTTTGAAAAAGCAATTGGTTATTTTAGAGAGTCTTTTTCTTTAATAAATGAAGTATTCACCCGAAAAGAAAAAAGAGAAAAAGGCGATAAGACTGATAAAGAGTTAATGGAGAAATCCGAAAAGTTAGTGAAAGAAGGAGATATTTACTGGCTTAAGGCATTCAAAGATCTTGAAGGGGATATTAAAATCGGTGACGGTACAGTATCTGTGAAAGATTTGAAAGAGTTAGATAAGAAAGCTGGAATTAATACGGATAACGTTATGAAGAATGTGAAAGATGGTACGGAATTAATCGGTAATTGGGGATTCAAAGGAACAGACGGTTTCATTATGTCACTTATTCTAAAAGGTGATAAGACATTTGAAACGTATGGTAAAGGTGAGTATCCAAATAAAAAGAATTATATTGAAGGCACTTGGGAATATGATAAGGAAGCTTTTACAATCTATTTACATCTCAATAAACGTTTAGTAGACGGTGTAGAAGATACAATTCAAAAAAAGAAAATAGCATATAAAGTTCAAGATTATGATGGGGAAAACTTGCAATTATTTAATGAGACGTCATTTCATACAATTAAGTATGTGAAGCAAAGTTAAAGTTATGGAGGACTAGGTTTAAATGGCCTGGTCCTTCATTAAAGAGTGGGTATGTAAATAATATGTTATCTTTCGTTCTGTTTACTTAGTATCATGTTATTCTTTAATAGAAGTAATAAATGGAGTTTTACATTAAATATATGAGGTTGGTTACAAATGATAAAGAAATTTACTAGATTAGTATTAATAGTGGTTATGCCAATCAGTCTTATTACAGGTTGTGGGGCTGCTGAAAAAGCTGAAACACAAAAGCCGAAAGCGGTACAAACGGAGAAAAAGGACTATATGGATTATTCATATGGTAGCAAAGGTATATTAGTAAGTGGCAAAGCGAAAGAACGGCAACAATACGAGATTGGATATACGGCGAAAACGGCATTGTAAATCACGGGGCGTCTTGGAGATTCATTATTGATACGAAAGATATGTCAAACGGTTATCATATCGTAGGGCCAGGACAGTCGGGCCATTTTAGAAGCGATTGGTATCACGATCAAATAGATGATTGGGTAAATGGCACGTATCATACGACTACATTGAATACGGAGGGGATAGAGGGGAAGGTGCTAAATTTAGAACCGAAGTGATAGGGTGTTTTTGTTTGTGGAGGGAACTAGTAATACTCTTTTTGATAATGAAAGCTTATCATTTAGAACATAACCAAGTTCTTAAATAATTTTAACAGCCAGCCTACTATCATTTAATTTGATAGTAGGCTGTTTCCATCTTCGAAATACGCTGTAGCAACTTCTTCAGGATTACGATTATTTCCACATGCTGTAAGTGCTGTAACTAATAAAGTCATTACAACTATTAACATGATCATTCCAGTTTTGAGGGGAATTAGTTAACAAAGACTAGGTATTATTTGCAACAGAACTGTTCCTCTATCCCCCTTGTTTCATCATTTTTCTAGGCCAGCCAACTTGACAAATGTTTTTTTATCAAACTACAATGAAAATCATTATCAATAATATAGGGAGGATACTTTGGTCAATAAATGAAAAACAATATATTTATAGGTTAATAATCAGATATTGTTAAGTTGTATGTACTATTTTTAGTTTAGCGTTTCCCAGAATGTACACCAATTAATCTCGCGAATTACAAGAAAACTATTATTGAAATGAGGCGTGTATTGTGAAGTTAGACGTGAATGAGTTAGCAGAGTATCTTGCCAATACTCCTTTCCGAGTAGAAGGAGTATATCGTTATGCTAAAAATCCAGGTGTGCCTTTTGCTGAGTCTACAGATTCTTTCCCTGGATTTGTATTTCCAATTACAGGGAAGACGCAATTTCAATTTAATGGTACGCCGTATACTCTTTCCCCAGGAAAAGTTATACATGGGGGTGCAAAAATGACATTAGCCCATAAAATGCTTGGTGAAATAAACTGGGAATATATTCTTGTTTTATATCGGATAAGCAATTCAGAACGAGAAGACTCTGGCTTTACTCATCAGCATTTTGAATTATTAACAGGACAATCTCCTCGTCTTGTCGAATTACTTATGCGTCTTTGGGATGTATATAATCAGCGTGGAGGCATTTCGATGTTTCAGACCGAAATGCTGTTTCGCGAAGCGTTGAATGAAGCTTTATTAAGTGTTTTCAATAGAGAAAGCAATTATGAGTCGCATACTTTATTCGAACGAATATCTAGTTACGTTCGTAAATACTATTATAAAGATATTACAATTCATACACTTACAGAACAAAATAATGTTAATCGAAATCGTCTTTCTTACGTGTTTAGAAAGCATGCAGGTATGGGGGCAGCAGAATATTTATTGAACTATCGTATAAAGATGGCTCAAAAAATGTTATGTACAAGTGATGTGCCTGTACAACAAATTGCGCAGGCTGTTGGAATCGCAGACCCTTTTTATTTTAGTAGAGTTTTCAAGAAGCGAGTTGGCATTTCGCCTACTAAATATCGCGAGAAGTTCATCAATAATCCATACTAATGTCAACAGGGGTCCATTCTTATTTGAAAATCACTGTTCTATACTTATGGAGAGTTAAAGGAAACATTGGATTGAAAGTACTTTCATTGAAATCACTCCTTTGTACTATCTGAATGAAAAGTTCTGGCCGGAGCATTTTCTTTTTAAGCGTAATAACGACTTTTTTACTTATATTACTGTAATATAGTGGAATTTGAAAGTGAGGAGGGATTATTATCCATTACCAACCTATTAAACTAAATGACGAGTTATCTAAAATTAACGATTATTGGTATCCACAAGTGATTGGTGAAATGAATGACGATCAAATTCAGCTTTTTAAAGCTAATGGAGATTTTATATGGCATGAGCATCCTAATACAGATAAGCTATTTATTGTGCTTGAAGGGGAGATGTTCATCGATTTTCGTGATGGACAGGTGAAAATTTCTAAAGGCGAGATGTTTATTGTCCCGAGAGGCGTTGAGCATAAACCTTTCACTGAAAAGGAATCCCATATCATGTTGGTAGAGCCTAAAAGGGAAATGGATTGATAATTGTAAAAAGATAAAAAAGGAGCGGAAATCCGTTCCTTTTTTATTTATCTTACTATTTTTAGGAGCTTAGTATGAGTAAGATGTGAATAAAGGATGAATAGCATTTTTATCAATAAAAATTTATTGGATTTTTTGTGGAATATATATGAAACGTTGTATAAAATAATCAAGAAAGCCAAAAATTATAGGGGGAAAGTTGTGAAGAAAAATAAGAGTTTAATAAGTTTTTTAGGAGTGTTTCTTATGTTGTTTTCTTTTTGTTTTCAAGGAAATGTACAGGCAGATGTAAATACTGTTCAATCTGGAAAAATCAAATCAGGAAACGTAACAGTATGGGAAGTTGGAAATGTAGCGAAAGTATTAGCTGATGTAGAGCGCTTAAATTTAAATACAGTAAATGTACCGATTCAAGTAGATATCCCAAATGTGACTTCTACGAACATGGTAATTAATCAAGCGCAAAAGCAACAAGCTATTATTTTAATTCAAGAATTATTAAAGCGTAATATTCAAGTTATAGTGGAACCGTTCCCGTATATTCAGCAGGGGAATGTTGGAGAGACAGAATGGAACCCAAGTAACATTAATGATTTCTTCTGGAATTGGAAGACGGTTATTCTGCAAGATATTTTTAATTCCATTACAAGTAAATACAATGTGTATGGACTAAAGATTGCTTCTAATTTCGTGAATATGGAGTATGCAGAAGGATACTGGAGCGATACAATTGATTTTGTTCGTAATCAGTATAAAGGAAATGTTTTGTATCAAATGAACTGGTGGTTAACAGCAAGCTGGGACCCTTCTTATGAAGCGAAGTTTAAAGAGAAAATCAATCGCCCGTATTTAAAAAAGGTGGATATTGTTAGCATAGACAGTTGGTTTGAAGTTTCAGGAAAAAGAAATCCAACATATGAAGAAGTGAAGCAAAGTTTATTTGCGACAACAGTATATAATCGTGGGCAAAATGTTATTCAGCAATTGGAACAATTACATAATGCAACAGGAAAGCCAGTTTACTTCGGTGGATTTAACGTTCCAGCACGTGAACTTGGATTACAAAATCCATGGAATCCAGATGTTTCAAATGTGTTTTCGAAGGATGTGCAATTAAATGGATGGCGTGCTTACCGCGATGTATTAGAACCGAAACCATATTTTAAAGGTTTTTCAATTTGGTTTATTGGCTCTAATGATAGTACACATGCGTATCAAATACATAGTAAAGAAGCAGAGGCAGTTATTAACGGGTGGTACAGAAAATAAATTTTATAAAATAGGTAAGTTTTAAAGTTTACTACATATATTTCTAGTGAAAGGCCTTTCACCATCTTATCACCTAGGGGGCAATCATAATGAAATTTTTGTCTTACCTTACAGTAATTTTGGTGATTCTTGGCGGTTTGAATTGGTTATTTGTAGCGTTAGATTACAATGTAGTTGAGAAATGGTTTGGTTCTATGCCGGCGCTTGTGGACACTATTTATTGGCTCATTGGTCTCTCTGCTATTTATCAAATTTTTGATCGGTTCTTTACGAACGATTAGCTATTATTCTTTCATTATTAGAGTGTTAAGTACGATTATGTACTTAACACTTTTTTATATGTCCATAAAAAAGTCTGCACTTGCAAGCGATTCCATCGCGTCTTGCGCCCTAATAATAGAAAACAAATTGACCACATATTATATTTTAGGTTATAATTCAGAAAGTTTAAAAAATAATCCGATGAGAAATAGGGAGGTTATGAGGGTAATGGAGAGAGTCTATAATTTTTCAGCAGGACCATCAATACTCCCTTTGCCAGTTTTAGAGAAAGTGCAAAAGGAGCTATTAAATTATAACGGGACAGGCATGTCTATTATGGAAATGAGTCATCGATCTTCTTATTTTCAAAGTATTATAGAGGAAGCGAGTAACTTACTTCGTGAATTAATGAGCATCCCTGATGAGTATGAAGTTTTATTTTTACAAGGCGGTGCGTCATTACAATTCTCTATGATACCGTTGAACTTAATGAATACGTATAAAAAAGCTGGATACGTACTAACTGGCTCATGGTCTAAAAAGGCATTGCAAGAAGCCGAAAAAGTTGGGGAAGTACAAGTGATTGCTTCTTCCGAGCAAGAGAAGTTTACTACGATTCCTAAACTGGACGGTTTATTAAGTGATGAAAAACTAGATTATGTACATATTACAACGAATAATACAATTGAGGGGACAAAATATGTGGACATTCCACATGTAGAAAAAGTGCCGCTCGTTGCGGATATGTCCTCAAATATTTTATCAGAGCGATATGATGTTTCGAAGTTTGGTCTTATATATGCGGGGGCGCAAAAGAATTTAGGACCTGCGGGCTTAACGATTGCTATTATAAAAAGAGATTTAATTGGGGAAGCAGATCGCTCTTGTCCGACAATGTTAAATTATGAAACTTACAGTAAAAATAACTCCTTATATAATACACCGCCGTCCTTTAGCATTTACGTAACGAAACTTGTACTAGAGTGGTTGAAAGAGCAAGGCGGAGTATCTGCGATGGAAGAACAAAATAAAATAAAATCTTCACTTCTTTACAATTTCTTAGATGAATCAAAATTGTTTACTTCACCAGTTGATCCTGCGTATCGATCACTTATGAACATTCCATTTACAACACCGTCAGAAGAACTTAACAATGAGTTTTTACAAAAAGCGAAGGAACGCGGTTTCGTTACGCTAAAAGGACATCGCTCAGTTGGCGGTATGCGTGCAAGTATTTACAATGCGATGCCAGCACACGGCGTACAACAATTAGTAGATTATATGAAGGAATTTGAGCTTGAGAATAGATAGGGAGATGGGGATATGTTTCGTATTCAAACGTTAAATCAAATTGCAGAAAAAGGTTTGCAAGTTTTTACTGAAGAACGTTATGAAGTAGGAGATAGAATCAATCATCCAGATGGAATTTTGCTTCGTAGCTACTCTTTACATCAAGAAGAATTTTCAAAAGACTTAAAGGCGATTGCAAGAGCTGGCGCTGGTGTAAATAATATTCCTGTCGAGCGATGTACAGAAAAAGGAATTGTAGTATTTAACACGCCGGGGGCAAATGCAAACGCCGTAAAGGAACTCATTATTGCCAGTCTTATTATGTCTTCACGTAACATTATTAATGGTGTAAGTTGGACGAAAAACTTAGAGGGTGAAGAAGTACCACAGCTTGTTGAATCAGGAAAAAAACAATTTGTTGGATCAGAAATTGCAGGGAAACGTCTAGGTGTTATCGGACTTGGCGCAATCGGTGCTTTAGTTGCGAACGATGCGTTAGCGTTAGGGATGGACGTTGTTGGATATGATCCTTATATTTCAGTTGAAACAGCTTGGCGTCTTTCTACACATGTGCAAAGAGCATTTAGCCTTGATGAAATTTTTGCAACGTGTGATTATATTACATTGCATATTCCTCTTACGAATCAAACGAAGGGGATTATTGGAGAACACGCTATAGAGAAGATGAAAAGAGGGATGCGTCTATTTAATTTCTCTAGAGGAGAACTTGTAGATGAAAAGGTTCTTCAAAAAGCATTAGAAGAAGATATTATTACACATTACGTAACGGACTTCCCAAATGAAAATGTAATAAAGATGAAAAATGTAACAGCAACGCCTCATCTTGGTGCATCTACGTCTGAATCAGAAGAAAATTGTGCAGTAATGGCAGCACGCCAATTACGTGAATATTTAGAGACAGGAAATATTCGTAATTCAGTAAACTATCCAAACGTAGAATTGCCGTATATCGGAAAGAAACGAATTACAATTATGCATCAAAACGTCCCGAATATGGTAGGGCAAATTACAGGATGCTTAGCGGAACATCATATTAATATTGCCGATATGATTAATCGTAGTAAACATTCTTGGGCATACACAATGATTGATATCGATAACGGAATTGATGATATAATAAAAGAGAATATTGTAGAAAATATAAGCAAAATTACAGGTGTTGTAGCCGTTCGAATGATTGTGTAAAGGAGAGAGGAATGTGGCAAAAATACGACCGTTTCGGGCCATTCGTCCAGTAGAGGAAAAAGCGGCACAAGTGGCAGCTTTACCGTATGACGTATTAAATAGTGAAGAGGCAAGGGAAGTTGTAAAAGGGAATCCATATTCTTTCTTGCATGTTGATAAAGCAGAAATTGATTTAGATCCTGAACTGTCACCGTATGATGATCGCGTGTATGAAAAAGCGGGCGACAATTTAAAGCAATTTATACGAGAAGAAGTGTTCATACAAGAGGAAGAGCCAGCGCTATATATTTATGAACTGACGATGCAAGGAAGAACGCAGTCAGGTCTTGTTGTTTGTACATCTATTGATGAGTATGAAGATGATACAATTAAAAAACATGAAAGAACACGTCATGAAAAAGAGCTAGATCGTATTCGCCACGTAGATGTGTGTGACGCCAATACAGGTCCTATCTTTTTAACGTACCGTACAAAAGATGAAGTAAAGCATTTAATTAGAAGCTGGAAAGAAGAGCATGCGCCAATTTATACATTTACAGCAGAAGACGGTGTTAAGCATGTTGCGTGGAAGATTGCAGATGAAGATGTAATTACGACTTTAGTAAACGCATTTGAAGATATTCCTAATCTTTATATTGCAGATGGGCATCACCGTTCTGCATCAGCTGCAAAAGTAGGACTTATGCGAAGAGAACAATATCCAAATTACACAGGAGAAGAGGAATTTAATTTCTTCTTATCGGTTCTATTCCCTCATGATGAATTATCGATTTGGGACTATAACCGAGTTGTGAAAGATTTAAATGGCTTATCAGAGGAACAGTTTTTAAATCAAATTACGCAGTACTTTTATGTAGAAGAAGCAACTGTTTCTCCGTATAAACCAAATGAGCCCAAATCATTTGGTATGTATGTAAATAAGAAGTGGTATAAGCTTACTGTGAAAGAAGAAACATTTGATGCGAATGATCTTGTTAGAGGTTTAGATGTATCTATCCTGCAAGACCATTTATTAAGCCAAGTGCTTGAAATACATGATCCGCGTTCTGATTCACGTATCGATTTTGTAGGCGGAATACGCGGGCTAGAAGAACTAGAACGCCTTGTGAACAGCGGCGAATACAAAGCAGCATTCGCATTATATCCGACATCTATGGAAGATTTATTAGCAATCGCAGACGCTGGAGAAGTTATGCCGCCAAAATCAACGTGGTTTGAACCGAAGCTGCGCAGCGGGTTGTTTGTGCATTCTTTAAAGTAAATATAGACTTCTACAGTTTTGAAAAACCGAAACGATTATAGTTTCGGTTTTTCTTATTTTAAAAGTGTTTTTGAGGAGGGGGACTAATGAAATTGCAAGTAGGCGAAAAAATCACCTTTGAACGAACTTTTACGAAAGAAGATATTGCTTTATTCACAGAGGTGTCTAGAGATGAGGGGGCGCACCATGTTACACCAGATGAGCAAGGGAGATTTGTACAAGGACTGTTAACATCAACACTTCCTACAAAAATCGGCGGTGATTATAACGTATTAGCTCGTAAGATGAATTTTGAATTTTTGCGTCCTGTTTTTAGTGGGGATACGATTCGTTGTGACGTAACAATTGAGCAATTTGAATCTGATGAAAAAAATCGTACAAAGATAATTGCTATGCTTACATATAGAAATCAACTTGAAGAGGAAGTAATGAAGGGGAGATAAGGCTAGGTAGCATAAAATATATCACTATATGTGGAGTGGTTAATGCAAACATGTGGGTTAAATGGTTTTAAAGGATGAATTTGCGGTGATAGAAGGGAAAGAATATGTTGAGTATAAAGATAAAGTAGAAAATATAATGAATTGAACCCGAAAAGTAACGCAGTAATTGGAGGTGGTACACTAAACTAGACATTAAGTTAAGTGGGAAATTGCAACGACATATATTTCCTTGTGCTCTAGAACACCTAGCTAAAGAAAATATTGAGCAAAGGAGTTAGTTGTTTTATGTGTATGGTTTAACCCGAAATTGTAAGTATATAACTCACACCATTATGTAGTTACCTTGAAGCATCTACAGATATTCTTATCATCCCTCAAGAACCACTTAGCTCTCGAAGTTGAGTAATTTTATGCACAATTAAGTGAACGTTTTTCTACATAGATTAGTTGACATTTATATATAGTTCATCCATTTCTAAATGTATTTTTGCTATGCTGTTTTTCAAATATAACGGATAAAATTTTCATATTCACGAATTTAGTGCATAATGGTCGTTGGATAAATTGAAATACCACGTTCCTTTAGAATATCAGACATATTATCTTTCTCAAACTACTTTTCTTTAACAAATCTCATCTATTATGCTCCTTAGTTGGTTTTCCGGAGTTTATTATAGTTTGAAAAAAACTGCACGAGAACCTATATTTATACTGTTTTGGTGCAGGTTCGCTACAATATAAAATATACAACAGTAAGGATAAAACCTACTTTGTAATTGCAAATGAAACTTATGTATATGTGAAGTAAGGGGAAAGAGGGTCTGCACATAATCAATCACCCTTTTTTATAACGTTTCTTTGCAGAGGTACGTTATAAAAAAGGGTTGTTAATTGAAAGATGAAAAATAACTTCTATTAATCATTCATATTTTATTAAATTACATTGATCTAATTATAAGTCAGCTGAAACTGTACTTATTCCAACCTGGATAGTGCTAATAACAGTATATAATCTATGGTATGAGTTTATAGGAGTAGAAACTAATTTTCATTTGATATATTTATTTGATGATTGGTTATAGTACTATACTTCTTATTTATAACTATATAAATCCAACCAATAATTGATAAGATAACTGGATAGAAAATAGCCCAACCACTAAATGAGTATACAATAATACATATAATTAGAGATAGGAAGGCCATCCACCAACCAATATCACGCACTTTTAATAATTTAAGAGCAGCTAGCATTGTAAAAATATATGAGGTAATAAATATTACACTAGGACCTTTAAGAAGCATTTCTAAATTTGGTCGTGTCATACCATAAAAAATTAAAATACAACTAAAAATTCCTCCTAAAACTAGTAATACCCTAGTTGGAGTTTGAAATTGAGAATGTAACTTAGCAAAGAAGGAAGGGAAATGTCCTTCTCTAGCTTGAGCGTAAATCATCCTTGAAAAACCTGCAATGTTAGCATGTACAGCACTAAACGAAATGAAAATTGCTAAGATAGTTGTTATATAGGTACCTATTGGTCCTAATCCTTTTGATATTAGAATACTAAGGGAAGCTATCTGATTCTTATCACCATATGAGTGAGTACCTATTGTTACAAAAGATATAGCAATGTACATAATGGAGATACAAATTGCTCCTAAAAATAAACTAATGGAAATATCTTTAGCAGGTCTTTTAAATTCTTCAGCTAATGGGGTTATCATTTCCCACCCTACAAAGGAGAAAAAGATAATTACAGAAGAAGCGCCAACGGAAGACCACCCGTTTGGTACAAATGGTGTAAAAGAACTTAATTTTACATATGGTATAGAAACGATAACAGCGACAACTATTAAAAGTGAAATAATACAAATTACAAACACACTAACTTTTGACGATAGTTCTATCCCTTTTATATGTAGGAGCAAAGAGGTAATTAAAATTAATGCTGCAATTCCTATAACACTAAGATTGCTTATTGGAAAAACATATCCAATATAATGGGCACCTGTTAAAGCAATAATAGGTACTCCAATAGGAATAGAACCTAACATAATCCAGCCTAGGATGGCACTTGTATTTGCATTAAATGCCATTTGAACATAAGCTGTAATTCCTCCAGCACTAGGAATCATTTTAGCAAGACGCGCTAGAGTCGCTACAATAGGAAAAGCTAATATAGACATGATAACCCAAGATAAAATTGAAGCTGGTCCAGCGCTATTTGCAGTAATTGAAGGTAAAATAAGGATTCCACAACCTAACACAGCTCCGATGGTTAATGCGGTCCCCTGTACCCAAGTAATTGAACGTTTCAATGATTGTTGTGTCAAGATTCTCAGCCTCTCTTTCGTTAATTGATATTAATTATATAAAGTTAAAAAAAAAGATAACATGCTATAATTTATGTATTAATTATAATTTTCTTAAAGAATTTAAGAATTATTAAATATTTTCTTAATTAATCAAGGGGAGGCCAAGCAATGGATGATACAGATTTAAAGATTCTTTCTCATCTTCAGGAAAATGCACGTTTAAGTATGGTTGAAATAGGAAAACTGGTAGGTTTGAGTTCTCCTTCTGTTACAGAGCGAGTTAGAAGACTAGAAGAACAGGAGGTAATTATAAGTTATCGCACGATTGTTAATCCGAAAGAATTAAAAAAACATATTACTGCGTTTGTTTTGATGGAACCAAGGGATTGCAATAAATATAAAAAGTTTGCAATGGAACATTCGGATGTGGTTGAATGTCACCGTATTGCCGGTATGTATAGTTATCTAACAAAGGTAGTGACGGAATCTGTACATACACTCGAAGACTATATTAATTTGTGCTTAGAGTATGGAAAGCCCACAACCTTAATAGTGCTTTCTTCTCCAGTAGAACATAAATCATTTTTTACAGAGAGTGAAAAACTTTAATTACATATGAGTGATTATTCAAAATAAAAAGCGTTAAATTAATACCTAATAGGAAATAGAGTCCTATTAGGTATTAATTTTCAGAAAATCATCTAGAAAATTCAGATAAAAAATAATATTTTACATATTCTTACTACTGGTGGGATAATGGATATTGTATTTTAGAAAAATTAAATTCTTAGTTAATTGGAGGTAGGATTATTATGAAATATGCAGTGCTCACAAATGATTTACAGTATGATTTGGTTAATAAAAATGAGGATAGAATTGCAGCTGTGGAGGGTTTTTATTTATTAATTTTTTAAGTAATTATTGCTTAAATCCAATGATATCAACATCTAAAATATATCACGATTCAAAAGAAGAGGGAATATCAGCCGGTTTTCATATCTTATCAAATTGCGAAGTTCCTAAGGGTGGAGTAATCACAGAAGAAGGGATATTAGACAATACCATCTATACAAGCACAATGTGTATGGAGTCTGGTACATATTATTATCATACCTACGATTGTAGACAAATTACAGCCATTCATTTATTTGATGAAACCTTAGATTCAGAAGAGATTAAAACCTATCCATTCCTGTGTAAACAGAATATATTTTATGAAAACTAATTAGAATAGGTAAACTGTATACAATACAAATTCAGGGTTCTTATGTGGTTTTAATCTATTTTTAAATGAAAAATGAATAACTAATAAACATTACAACCTGCAAAAAATCAAAAAGGAAGCGTGATTAGCTTGTTGATTAATCCTGTTTTAAAACTGATGCATACGGGGACGATCCCATATACAACAGTTTTAAAAAATTAGATACTTTATTTATTAAGTTAATACAAGTTACATCAGTATAGGAAACAGTGGAAATCTAAATCTTTGTTTATATGTTAATTACTTCAAACGTATCCCTTCGAATGCGTTTATAACCAAGTCATGTACATAGGAATCATCCAACTTCTCACCGGTTACTAGCAACCGATAAAAAATTGGCCCGTAAATGAGATCGATGCTTAATTCAACATCGAGGTTTTCTTTTAATTCTCCTCTGTTAATTCCCTTCTCCAGAAGTTGCTTTGCTTGCAGTCGACGTGGTTGGAAATATCGAGCACGATATTCCTCTGCTAGTTTCGAATCAAATTGCCCTTCACCAACTAACTCATTGATAATAGTTCCTTCTCGACTGATCAAAAAACTGGCTAAACTTGTAGCGTGAGTTAAAATATCATTCAATGCTGAACCTGTGTCAGGTACAGGCAATCTAGCAGCAGCAGCAGCAGAAAGAAAACCATCCATTACCACAGCAGCCTTATTTGGCCACCATTTATAAATCGTAGCTTTGCTGACTTTAGCACGGTCTGCAATTTTATCGACTGTGACTGCTTTAAAGCCACTTTCCAATAATAACTCATAGGACGCAGAAAGTATGGCCTTTTGGGTTTCAATATTACGTGGTCGACCTCTTTTACCTTGCACATTAATCATTCCTTTCAAAACATAAACTATACGTTTAGTATATATTTTAGTTAATTAATAAACTGAACGTTTAGTTTATTAATTAACTAACTAACTAACTAACTAACTAACTAACTAACTAACTAACATCCTGTAATGTTATGGATATATTTAGGTTCCAAAAATCACAAATTAAATTGCTAAAACATTTAGAAAAGGGGGATAAAAAAGAGAAGAAATTGGACCTTTTAAAAGCAGAATGGAAAGTAGCTCAAACTTAATTTATTACAATAAAAAATGGCATCGCAGTAGTACTTGCCAAGGTGATTTAGTAATTTTGAAATAAAAGTATGGGAGGAAATAGTTATGTCTAATTTTAAAAATAAAGCAATTGATAAGGATATTTCATCAGGCTTAGTCATTCTTTTAGCAACTGCATGTGGTATTATTGTGGCTAATCTTTATTATGCACAGCCTTTAATTGGGGTAATTAGTAATGAAATTGGGCTTTCTAATAGTAGCGCTGGATTAATTGTAACGCTAACTCAAATTGGATATGTTGTTGGCTTATTATTTCTTGTGCCTTTGGGGGATATTGTTGAGAATAAAAAATTGATACTTATATTGTTATTTTTAAGTGCATTTGCACTCATTTCTATGGTTTTTGTAAAAAGCGCAACCTTGTTGTTAATTGCTTCATTCTTTATTGGACTGGGTTCGGTCGCAGCGCAAGTACTCGTACCTCTTGTATCATATCTTTCATCGGAGAATGCACGCGGTCGCGTAGTTGGCAATGTCATGAGTGGTCTGTTATTAGGTATTATGCTTGCGCGACCGATATCTAGTCTAGTAGCCGATATGTGGGGATGGAATGCAATATTTGCTTTATCTGCTACTGTAATTATTGTTTTAGCGTTTGTATTATCGAAAGTACTCCCTACTAGGAAACCAAAGGCGAAAACAAATTATATAGCCTTACTTAATTCAATGTGGCAACTGCTACGTACTACTCCAATTTTACGCCGTCGCGCCATTTATCATGCTTGTGTATTTGGGGCTTTTAGTTTATTCTGGACCACTGTTCCATTATTATTATCTAGTCCTGCTTTTCATTTTTCTCAGACTGCCATAGCATTATATGCACTTGTCGGAATTACAGGTGCAATAGCCGCTCCAATAGGTGGTCGTCTAGCTGATCTTGGCTGGACACGACCCGCCACTGGGATAGCTCTCACTATTGTTATTATTTCTTTATTACTTCCACTTATTATTCAAAGTAGTTCGCCCATAGGAATAGCTGTTTTAGTAATTGCTGCAATTCTGTTGGATATGGGAGTATCTGCAAACCTTGTGCTTAGCCAACGTTTAATTTTCTCGTTGAGTCCAGAAATTCGTAGTCGATTAAATGGGCTATTTATGGCTATATTCTTTTTAGGAGGTGCTGTTGGATCCTTTATTGGAGGATGGGCATATGCCTTAGGAGGATGGAATCTAACATTATGGATAGGAATCGCTTTTCCGACCATAGCCTTGCTTTATTTTGCTAGAGAAAAATAGTTTTATAATCAAATTTAAACAGTCCGGATTCGTTTGAATGCTTCTTCATTGGTATGTCCGAGTTTTATAGATTAATTGCGGTTATTTTGAAGTTTTTACATCAGAACCAGACTTTTTTCTATATTGCTGTAATTGAAAAAGACTCACCTTGTTGAATATATTTGAAATGTAATAAAAAAGAGCTTGTGTCAAAACACAGACTCTCTTTAAGTTGAAATGAATATAGCCGACCCCTTTAGAGAAGGAAACGATAGAGCGACAAGAATATGGGGAGATTTAATCTTTAAAAATGAACTTCATCAGGTGGTCGACTGCAATAAAATTGATAAAGAAGATTATTTACTGTAATGGAACGCAGCCCAATTAAAGATATTGAGATTAAGCATTTACTCCAAAATGTATTAGTAGATGAAATAAATAGTCATGAAATATTCATGAAAAGTATTAATAGTAGTTACTATTATGAGGGATATACTGAATATAATATAGAGGATTTATAAAACAAAAAGGGCTGAGATAGCCCTTTTTATTTTACACTTTGACGAGTATTTTTTATAAAAAAATACGTTATTCTTTTTGTAAAATTATAAGAAAAGATCACGTTTTTGTATGTCTATTTCTGTATCCATTGAATTACAACTATTTGCTTAAGAAATCCAAAGCTTTTTATCACCAAATATCTTATGAAATCTTGCCAGAGAGTTTGGTTTCTTGCGATGAACCCGTAAATTTCAAACAAAAGATATACCCAATTCATGAGTAAGGATGAAAAAGAAAGAACTTCTATAATATTTTATTTAATATCAGTTTATAAGGAAATTCATGTAATAAAATATGAAATAATACATATTATAATGATTTATTAAGATAAAATGTTATATTTTTGGATGGAATATATAAATGGAGGAAATGTAATGAACAAGAATTTAAAATTTACCCAAATGATGATTGGGATTAGTACGATGGCATTATCATTTGGAAGTATTCAAACACAGGTATCAGCAGAAGAAACAGCACCCTATAATATCTTACAGATGAAACCAATGGGGACAGAAACTTCAAAAGATGAAATTGTACATGCTACAAAAACGGACGAAACTTTGACTTTTGAAGAACGTTTAAAAATAGGAGATTTTTCACAACGTCCTACTCTGGTTATGAAACGTGATGAAATTCAATTAAAGCAAAGCTATACTCTGGCAGAACTGAATAAAATGCCTAATAGCGAACTCATTGATACATTATCAAAAATTTCTTGGAATCAAATTACGGATTTATTTCAATTCAATCAAGATACGAAAGCATTTTATCAGAATAAAGAACGCATGAACGTTATCATTAATGAATTAGGACAACGAGGAAGGACGTTTACGAAAGAAAACTCAAAGGGCATTGAAACATTTGTTGAAGTATTACGTTCTGCTTTTTATGTAGGATATTATAATAATGAATTAAGTTATTTAAAAGAGAGAAGCTTCCATGACAAGTGTTTACCAGCATTGAAAGCGATTGCGAAAAATTCAAACTTCACATTAGGTACAGCTGAGCAAGATAGAGTAGTAGCTGCATATGGAAAATTAATTGGTAATGCCTCTAGTGATACTGAAACAATACAGTATGCAGTAAATGTTTTAAAACAATATAATGATAACCTTTCAACGTATGTAAGCAATTATGCGAAAGGACAAGCCATATATGAAATTATAAAAGGAATTGATTATGATATACAGTCTTATTTGCAGGATACGAATAAGCAACCTAATGAAACAATGTGGTATGGAAAGATTGATAACTTTATAAATGAGGTTAATAGAATTGCTCTCGTGGGGAATATAACAAATGAAAATGGTTGGTTAATTAATAATGGTATTTATTATGCAGGTCGTTTAGGGAAATTTCATAGTAATTCAAACAAAGGATTGGAAGTTATTACACAAGCGATGAGCTTGTATCCTCGTCTAAGTGGACCTTATTTTGTAGCAGTAGAACAAATGAAAACAAACTATGGTGGAAAAGATTATAGTGGAAATGCAGTAGATCTACAGAAAATACGTGAAGAAGGGAAACGACAATACCTACCTAAAACATATACATTTGATGACGGATCAATTGTCTTCAAGACGGGAGATAAAGTAACAGAAGAAAAAATTAAGAAATTATATTGGGCAGCCAAAGAAGTAAAGGCACAATATCACCGTGTAATTGGTAATGATAAAGCGCTAGAACCGGGTAACGCTGATGATGTACTAACAATAGTAATTTATAATAATCCAGATGAATATCAATTAAATAGACAATTATATGGATATGAAACAAACAACGGTGGAATTTATATTGAA